>NZ_JBEZZF010000038.1:0-53078 GCF_040639055.1 Promicromonospora sp. NPDC023987
CGAGCCCCATCCCCGCCGCCCACGCCGCCGGCGCCGTCGACCCGTGGTGGCGGTCGGCGCGTGGTGCCGACGCGCCACGCGCCGACCTCGGTCAGGCGCGGCCAGGCATCAACCTGCAGCCGCCATCCCTGGTCGTCGGTGAGATGCAGGTGCAGCACGTTGAGCCGCAGCAGAGCCATGAGGTCGATCAGGCGGAGGATCTCGTCGACCTCGACGAACCAGCGGGCGACGTCGAGCATGAAGCCGCGCCATCCGCTGCCCGGAGCGTCCTCGATCTCGACGCACGGCAGCTCGGCGGGGCGCGTGCCGCGCACGAACCCGAACGCCGGAGGTAGCAGCTGACGGAGCACGGTGAGCCCCCGGAACACACCGGCCGGGTCGCCGCCGGTCACCGCCACCCCGGTCGGTTGGACGGCGATCCGGAAGACCTCCGCACCGAGCTCCGGATCGACCCGGAGCACCCCGACCGGTCTGCTGCCGCGCGGGACGCCGCCTGAGCTCGGCACGAAGCCGAGCGGCTCGGCCGCGGCGCGGACGTGCGGCCACAGCCCGGGATCGACGTCGACCTCGACGAGGCCGTGCAGCGCCAGCACCCCGGCGTGTCGCCACACCGTGCGCGGGAGCGGGACGACGGGCAGAACGTCCGCGCCGTCGGTCATGACGAGTGCGCGGCGAGCACGCCGCGGAACGCGTCGATCGCGATCGGGAGCGGGGCGACCTCCGGATACCAGGCCCGCTCCCACTCGAGCGAGATGGCGGCGGTATACCCGATGCCGTCGAGGGCTTCGAGGATGCCCCGCAGCGGCACCGCCCCGCCGCCCGGAAGGACCGGGGCGAGCTCCGTCGGGCCGGCGGCGTCCTTCAGCTGCACGTGCCGCAGCCACGGGGCGAGGGCCGCCGCCGTCGCCTCCGGCGACTCACCTGCACGCCACGGGTTGACCGCGTCCCAGAGGGCACCGAGCCGGTCGCTCCCGGCGCGGGTGAGGATGCGGGAGAGGGCGGCGCCCGTGAGGAACACGTCGTGCGTCTCGATGAGCACCGTCACGTCGCTGCCCTCGATCGCGGCCGCGACGTCGGCGAGACGCCGGGCCGCGACCTCCTCGGACTCGGCGACGCCCTCGACGCCGCCGAAGACCCGCACGAACGGGCTGCCGACCGCTTCGGCGAGGCGTACGTGCGCGACCGCCTCGCCGACCGGATCACCATCATCACGCGCGATCCGCACGTACGAGGCGACGCAGATCGGGTGGAGGCCCGCCTCGGCCAGAGCGGTGCCGAGCCGGCGCGCCTCCTCGAGGGAGGTGTCGGGTGCGAGCAGCTCACCATCGGCGCAACGGAGCTCCACCGAGCGGATGCCGCCGGCATCGGCGATCTCCTTGAGCTCGGCCACGGTCGCGCCGGGCGCACCGAGCGAGCTGAACGCGAGGGGACGGTCGTCGGCGCTCATGCCGCCACCTCCTCGGTGACGCGGGCCGGCACATCGACCGGTTCACCGCGCCGGGCCGACTCGTAGACGGCCTGGGCCACCTCCAGCACCTCGAGCCCGTACTGCGCGCTGACGCGGGGCCGGTCGGCAGATGTCGCGGCGTGCACGAAGTCGAGGAACTGGTCGGCGAACGCCGTGGACGTGTCGTCGTCACCAGGGGCGATCGTGTCCTGGAGGTTGCCGCCGATGAACAGTCGTACGCCGTGCCCCCGCTCGACGGTGAGGGCGCCGGTCTCGCCGACGACGGACATCACCTCGGTGAACGGCAGGCCGGTGCCCGTGACGGTAAGCGATGCCCGTGCCCCGTTCGCGAGCTCGAAGACCGACATCACCTCGGTCTCGACGCGGCTTCCGGGTCGGGCCGCGACGAAGCCGTGCGCACGCACGATCGGGCTGCCACCGAACCACTGGATCCGGTCGATGGCGTGCGTGCCGACGTTCATAAGGATGCCGCCGCCCGCGATGGCAGGGTCGAAGAACCAGTCGGGCCGTGAGCCGTCGGAGTAGTCGGACGCCCGTCGCTCGGTGAGCAGCACCGGCGCGCCGATCGCGCCGGAACGGATCAGCTCGTCGGCCGCTACCAGGTTCGGCATGAAGTGCAGGACGTGCCCCACGGCAACCACGACCCCCGCCGCCTGCGCGGCCGCGATGATCCGGTGCGCCTCCGCCGGGCGCACCGCGAGCGGCTTCTCGACGAGCACGTGCGTGCCCGCGGCGATCGCGTCGAGCGCGATGGGCGCATGGAGGGCGTGGGGCACCGTGATGATCACCCCGTCGACCTCTGCTTCGGCGAGCAGGCGCCGATGATCGGTGTAGCCGCGCGCCTCGTACGTCGAGGCGAGCCGGTCGGCCGCCTTTTCGCGGACGTCGCAGACCGCGACGACGCGGTGTCCCGCTCGGGTGACGGCCGCGGCATGCAGCTCGGCGATCGATCCCGCACCGATGATGCCCACGCGGAATGGGGTGGAGTTCACAGGGTTCCTTTCGATTGACATGCGTTCAGCCCTTGATGCCGGCGTTCGCGGCGCCTTGCACGAAGTAGCGCTGCGCGAGGAGGAAGACGATGAGGATCGGCACGAGACTCATGAGCGCCGCGGCCGTGACGAGCTGTTCGTCGCCGGCGAACTGCCCCTGGAGGCTCTGCACGCCGATCGGCAGGGTGTAGTTCTCGGGTGAGACGAGATAGATGGTCGGTTCGAGGATCGCCCCCCACGTCGCCATGAACGTGAAGACGCCGAGCGTCGCGAGCGACGGCTTCACGAGCGGGAGGTGCACCCGCCAGAACACCTGCCACGGGTTGGCACCGTCGAGGGTCGCAGCCTCCTCGAAGTCCTTGGGGATGGCCAGGAACGCCTGCCGCATGAGGAAGATCCCGAACGGGGTCGCCAGCCAGTACGGCACGATCAGCGGGAGCAGCGTGTCGAGCCAGCCGAACGACTTGAAGAGGATGAAGCTCGGCACGATCGAGATGACCGTGGGAAGCATCATCGTGCCGACCGCGGTCGTGAGCAGGACGTTCCGCCAGGGCAGCACCATGCGCGCCAGCGCGTGCCCGACCATGGAGCTGGTGAGCAGGCATCCGGCCACCGACGCGACCGCGACGATGACGCTGTTCATCAGGTAGAGGTTGAAGGGCGCTCGCTGCCAGACCTCGAGGTAGTTCTCCCAGTGCGCGGGATCGGGGATCCACACGGGGGGCACCTGGATGTACTGCTCGTACGACTTCAGCGAGCTGCTGAACGCCGCGAGGAACGGCACGATCATGACGAGGGCACCAGCGACGACGAACAGGTACGCCGGGACCTTGCGGAGTGCGCGCTTGCGCCGGTCTCGGCGGAGCGTCGGACGCTCGAGAGTCTCAAGCGGCATAGTGCACCCACCTCTTCTGTAGACGGAACTGGATGAGGGTGAGCAGCATGATGATCGCGAGGAGCACCCATGCGATCGCTGAGGCGTATCCCATCTGGAAGTACTCGAAGCCCTGGCGGTAGAGGTACAGGACCGTCAGCTCGCTGGCGCCGTTCGGGCCGCCGTCGGTCATCACGAACACCTGGTCGAAAGACTGCAGGGTCTGGATGACCGTCAGGATCAGGACAAGGAAGGTCGTTCCGGAGATCCAGGGCAGCGTGACGTAGCGGAACCGGTGGAACGCGTTCGCCCCGTCGAGCTTCGCGGCCTCGTACTGCTCCTCGGGGATCGCCTGCAGGCCGGCGAGGAAGAGCACCGCCATGTACCCGACGCCCTTCCACACGGCGACGGCTACCAGGGTCGGGATCACGAGCGCCGGATCCTGCAGCCAGTCCTGCCTCGGCAGGCCGAGCGACTGGAGCACCGTGTTCGCGACGCCGAACCGGGAGTTGAAGATGGCGTCCGCGACGAAGGCGACGACCACCCACGAGGAGATCACCGGGATGAAGTACGCGCCCCGCAGGAATGCCATGCCGCGCAGCTTCTGGTTGAGGGCGGTCGCCAGCAGCAGGGCGAGACCGGTCTGCAGCGGCACGAAGAGCACGGCGAAGTACGCGGTGTTCCCGAGGGTGCGCCAGAACATCGGGTCGCCGGCCAGCCGCTCGAAGTTCGCCAGTCCCACCCACTGGGGCGGGTTCACCATGTCGTACGAGGTGAACGCGAAGACGAGCGAGGCGAGAAGCGGCCACAGCGTCAGCAGCAGGAGGTGCACGAGGTAGGGGGAGGCGAACAGGACGCCCCATCCCATGCCGCGTCGGCGCCGGCGCTTTCCGGGTGTGCGCGCCGGGGGGTCCGAGGCGCCGGCGGGCAGCTCCGCCGCTTGCTTGTTCATCGTGATCGCCATGGGACTACTCCTGGCTGGCGAGGAAGCGGTCGATGCTCTCCTGGGCGCCCTGCTCCCCTGCGGACAGCGCGTCGGCGATCGTCGTGTCGCCCGACATCGCGGCAGTGATCTCATCGCCTATCGCGGCGGTGTACTCCGACCACACGGCGTTCTCGCCCATGTCCTCGGCCTCCTCCAGCGCGTCGAGGAAGGCCTGTCGGTTCGCGGGCGCCGTCTCGGCGCCGAGGAAGGCGTCGGACTCCGCGACCGCCCGGTTGATCGGGATGCCCTCGCCGAGCTCGGCCCACTGCGTCTGCGGCTCCTCGGAGGAGAAGTACTCGATCCACTCCCAGGCCGCGTCCGCCTCGGCGTCGGTCGTCGCGGCGTTCACCGACCAGGCGTTCACGATCGCGATCTCGCCCCGGTCGCCCGACGGGCCGGTGGGCATGCGGACGACGTCGAAGTCGACGTCGCCGGCGAGCGCGGCCTGCGACCGTGCGTAGATCCCGAAGGACATGGCCACCGTCTCGTTGGCGAACAGCTCGTGCACGGAGCCGAGCGACTCCGTCGCGACCACGTCGGGCGCGAAACCGTCCGGGCCGATCGCCTCGGTCGCCCACTCAAGAGCAGCCTCGGACTCGGCGCTGTCGACGGTCACCTCGGTACGAGTGTCGTCGATGATCTCGCCCCCGAACGCGCGGATCATGGGCCACCAGCTCTCGGTGAAGCCGGGCGTGAAGGCACGGAACCCGTAGACCTCGGGCCGCCCGTCGTCGTTCTTGTCCACCGTCAGCTCGCGCGCGGCCTCCGCGAGGTCCTCGTACGTCCAGTCGTCGGTCGGCGCGTCGAGGCCCGCGTCCTCGAACATGGCTGCGTTGTAGAAGAGCACCGGCGCCTGCGCGGCCTGCGGGAAGCCCCAGAGGTGCCCCTCCTGGTCTCGGTGGAGGTCGACGCCGATGTAGTCGGACTCGTCGATCTGCTCGGCGTACTCGGAGAGGTCGCGGAGGCTGCCACGCGCCGCGAACTCCTGCACGAGCACCCCGTCGGAGAGCCAGACGTCGGGTGCGTTGGCCCCGGCGACCTGGGTGCGGAGCCGCTTGAAGAAGTCGACGTACGGCGCGGACTGCACCTCGACGGTCACGTCCGGGTTCGCCTCGCGAAACTCGTCGACGAGCTCCTGCATGGTGGTGTCGGCGGCGCTTCCGGCCGCGGCGTAGTACCCGATGGTCAGTGTGGTCGTGCCGGCGGCGTCATCGCCGCCGGCGCAGCCCGCGAGGGTCAGTCCGGCGATCGAGAGGGCCGCAGCGGTGCGGACGATCTTGGGGTGTCGGTTGTTCATGATGCTTCCGTTCTGAGCTGTGCGATAGGGATGGTGCGTCGGTGCACCTCTGGTCAGTGCGCGGCGATCGCCGGCTGCTCTGCCGGTTCGGTCGACGGTTCGAGCACGCTCGATGCCCGGACGGTGATGCTTGGTTGCAGCAGGGTCCTGACCGCATGCCGGGTCTCGTTCAGGGCGATCTGCCGCAGCAGCGTCGCGGCCGCGAGCCGGCCCACCTCGAACTTCGGCGGCGAGACGGCGCTGAGCGGCACCTCCGCGACATCGGCGACCTCGTCGTCGTACGCCACGACGGCGAGGTCGGCGGGCACCCTGATACCGGCTGCCCGGAGCCGGGGCAGGAGGGCCGTGGCCTCGCGGTCGCCCAGGCAGAAGATGGCATCGAGCCGCTCGTCCCGCGCGATGTGGGTGTACGCCTCGAGCGCGGCGGCCGGCCACTCCGGGGCGCGCACCGCGGCGGACGGAACCTGGTCGAGCCCGAGGTCGGAGATCGCCCGGCGGTAGCCCTCGTACACCTGATCAGCCGTGGCGGTGTCGCTTCGACCAAGGAAACCGATGCGCCGTCGCCCCTGGTCCACGAGGTGGCGGACGGCGGAATATCCTCCGCCGACGACGTCGGTACAGATGTAGGAGAGCGTGTCGTCGGGCGCCGGAGACGGCGGGCGCCGCTCGAGCAGCATGGTCGGAACCGGCAGCGAGCGGATCGCCTCCAGCTGATCGGTGGGGTCACCGAGATGGAGGGTCGGCGCGATGAGCAGGCCGGAGGCCCCCGACTCGATGAGCTCACGGATGCGGACGAGCTCGAGGGCTGGGTCGTAGTCGCTGGAGGCGAGCATGAGCCGGGCGCCGGCCGCACCGGTGACCCGCTCGATCCCCGCGATGACGCTCGGGAAGTAGTAGCTGGTGCTCGGCACGATCACGCCGACGAACTGGGAGCCGTTGCCGTGCCGCCGCACGGCGACGTAGGTTCCCGAGCCCTGGCGGCGCGTGACCACGCCCTCGTCGACGAGCAGCTCGACCGCACGCCGAACGGTGTTGATGCCGACGGAGTACGCCTTCGAGAGCTCCGCCTCGGTGGGGAGCCGACCGCCGAACGGCCATTCGCCGGCGTCGATCCGGTCGCGGAGCTGGGAGGCCACGCTCCGGAACAACGTCTGCGATTTATGGAATGAATTCATTCTCTACTCAAACCCTTCAACGACGATGTTTGGGTTGATGAGATGGGACAGTACGCCGGGAATTCGGCAACCGTCAAGAACGAATGGCGGTAGGTTTACCGAAGTCACGCCCGATACACCAGGAATGAATGTTCGATATTCATTCCCACAAAGAGGAGGAAACATGCCAGAGCACGCAGCGTCATCCATCGATCGCCTTTCCGGCCTGCTGATCGAACGCGTCGACGTCTTCGCAGTTCGCCTGCCGACCAAGGCGGCGTTCGCGATCGCCGGCGGCACCGTGACGTCGGCCGACAGCACGACCACGCGAATCCTCGTCCGGGTCGAAGCCGGCGACCACGCGGGCTGGGGCGAGGCGACCCCGACACCCGCATGGACCTACGAGACCGCCGAGTCGATCTTCACCACCATCGACCGTTACCTCGGCCCCGCGATCGTCGGACACCCCGTCTGGGACCTCGACGGCGTCGCTCGCCGGTTCGACACGGTGATCAACCGCGGCATCAGCATCGGAGCGCCCCTCGCCAAGAGCGCCGTCGACCTGGCGCTGCACGACCTGGTCGGGCGGGCCCTCGGGGTCTCGGTCGGCGAGCTGTGGGGCCAGCGGCGGCGCGACGACATCGAGCTCGGCTGGATCGTCTCCGGCGACTCGCCCGAGGCGGCGATCGCCGCAGTCGCCGAGGGCCGCGACCGTGGGTACCGCCACTTCAAGGTGAAGGTCGGCATGCACCGGGTCGCCGACGAGCTGGCGATGGTCCGGGCCGTGCGGGACCAGGCACCCGACGGGCAGCTCTGGATCGACGGCAACCAGGGGTTCACGCTCGACGGGGCGCTCAGCCTCGCCCGCTCGCTCGCCGATGTCGGGGTCGTGGCTTTCGAGCAGCCGCTGCCCGCGAACGATCTCGCCGGGCTCGGACGACTCCGGGCTGCCTCGCCGGTACCGATCGCCCTCGACGAGAGCCTCCGGCATCCGTCCGACCTCGTCGCCGCGCTCCGCCTCGACGCGCTCGACATCGCGATCGCGAAGGTCCAGCGCAGCGGTGGGCTGCTGCTGTCGCGACGGCTCTGCCAGTACGCCGAGGACGCGGGGCTCGGGATCATGGGCAGCGGACTCACCGACACCGAGCTCGGCTTCGCGGCGTCGTTGCACCTGTTCGCCGCGTTCGGCCTCGACACGGCCGTCGATCTCAACGGCCGCCAGTTCGTCGAGTCGAGCTACGTCGCCGGCGACGGCGTACGGGTCGAGCAGGGGGTCGCGACCGTCCCGGACGCTCCGGGCCTCGGCGTCGACGTCGACGAGACGGCGGTCGCGGAGCTGTCCTTCGACCTGTTCGCCTGATGGGAACGGGCCATGCCATGCCAGGCCCGGCCGGACCCTCTCGGGTCGTCGGGATTCATTCCTGAAACCGCCGAACTGCTTGACGCCGCCGGAGACGCGGTCGACGTTGGTGTGCGAACACCTCGACGGTCGCAGCGAGGATCCTCGACGACGCGACGCCCACAAAGCAGTGTGCGGCCACGCGGATCCTGGGCGCGTCCGATGCGGCCATCCGGAGCGCCGGCCGGCGCGCGGCAAAGTCGCCGCCACCCTGCCACTTACCTGTCCGCGCTCCGTTCGCGACCGTCGAGGATCCGGATGACAGAAAGGGAACAACCGTGAAACAACAACGTTGGCTGTCCGCCGTGGCACTCATCGGCCTGCTCGGCGGGCTCGCCACCGCGCCGGTCTCGCAAGCGGCCGAGACGGAACCCGGCAAGATCGCGATCACCTCACCCGCCGACGGCGACACCGTGAGCGGCGAGGCCCTCACCGTGACCGGAACCTACCGCGACACCGCCGACCTGGTCGTCGTGGTGGGAGCGCAGGAGCTCGTTCCGGTGCAGCTCGACGAGGCGAACGGCACGTGGTCCGTCGACCTCGACATCTCCGATCGCGACGGGCGGTTGGACCTCGCGGTGCGAGGCAAGGACCTCACGACGCTCTACACGACGTGGTCACCGTTCATCGCGGTCGACGTCGACAACCCGGCGGCCGCACGCCCCGTCGTGTCCATCACGTCACCCAGCGAGGGCCCGCACGGGTCGCGTCTCGTCGGGGTCGTCGTGCACGTCGAGTCGGCGCATCGGCTGCGCCGCGTGGAGGTGCGCCTCAACGGCGACCGCTGGCGCAGGGCCACGGCGCTGCCCCACAGCGACGGCGACTTCCGGGCGTGGGTGGACGCTGGGCGGAAGCCGGCGTTCGTAAGCATCGAGGCTCGCGCGATCGACGTCCACGGACACCGTGACGAGGCGCCGACCCGGTACGTCTCGGTCGGCGGTGCCGAGGCGGAGTCGCCCCAGCGATATGACCAGGACCGCTCGATCTGGGTGTGGGAGCGGGCGTCGTACGAGGCCGTCTTCCATCCGGCGGCGCGGGATCGCCTCGCCGCGGTGCTCGACGACACGGAGACGTTCGACTCTGATCCCATCCGCACGATCTACTTCGCTGTCGGCTCGTACGGCGCGCGCGACATGTTGCGGGAAGACCGGGACGCGGTCGCGAACTTCGTCCGCTGGGCCAAGGACCGTGGTTACCACGTGCAGGCGACGGTGGCCGGCGGTACCCAGCCGCCGTACCTCGGGGCACTCGAGCAGTTCGAGCACTTCGCCGTCGACGAGTTCGAGAAGGTGCTGGACTACAACCTCGCGGTGCCGCCCGAAGCCCGGTTCGACGGCGTGAACGTCGACATCGAGCCGTACATTCTCTCCGAGTGGAAGGTGCCGGGCAACGACCTGCCGGTGCGCTGGCTCGAGGTTCTCGAGCACCTCATCGAGCGCAGGGATGCCTCGGGACTGCCGATCCTGGTCGGACCGGCGATCCCACGCTGGCTCGACAGCTCGACCTGCTGCCAGGCGATCACGTGGAAGGGTGAGTCCAAGCCGTTGAGCGACCACATCCAGGACCTCACCGACTACATCTCGATCATGGACTACCGCGACACGGCTGACGGCAGCGCCGGCATCATCGCGCAGGCCGCGCACGAGATCGAGTACGCGAACTCGATCGGCAAGGAGCAGTCGGTGGTCATCGGCGTCGAGACGAAGGATCTGTCGGGAGGGGGCGACCCCGAGACCGTCACGTTCTGGGAGGAGGGACGCACCGTCCTCGAAGCGGAGCTGGACAAGGTGTACGGGGTGTTCGAGGACGAGCCGTCGTTCGGCGGCGTCGCGATGCACCACTTCGACACCCTGCTCGCGCTGCCCTCGGAATGGGGCGACGACGCCGTCTACTACCCGGTGCCCGGTGCGGGGCCCGACGGGCCTGGGCTGCCGCAGTAAGGGTCAACGGCTCGACGCCCGGTTGTGGGACACCGGGTGTCGAGTCGTCGTCCGCGCAGGCACACAACCGTGAAACGGTGCAACGGAGAGAGTCGTCGAGAAACTTCTCTCACTTGACGCGAATGCGGAAGGGTGCCTCCACCTCGCTCGTTGGCAGGATCATCAGTTCGATTCACAACGCTAGGAGCACCCGATGACCGAGATGCGCGCTGCCCTCTTCGACAGGTACGGCCCGCCGGACGTCCTGTACGAGGGCACTGTCCCGAGGCCCGTCACCGGACGGGACCGCGTGCTGGTGAGAGTACTGGCGGCCACGGTGAACGGCGGAGAGCTGGTCCTGCGATCAGGAGCGCTTCCGTCGTGGTTCATGCGAGGGCCCTTCCCACGACAGACCGGGCTCGACTTCGTCGGCGAGGTCGTCGAGGTAGGCGACGCGGTCACGACCTACTCGGTAGGAGACCGTGTGTGGGGTCTTCTGGAAGAGAAGCCCGACGAGTCGGGACAGACGCTCCGCAGCCTTGCCGAGTACGTCGCCGTGCCACCCGACTGCCTCGCGCCAGCGCCCCGCACCCTGGACCCGGCCCAAGCGGCGACGCTGCCGGTCGGCTCCCTCACAGCGCTGATCGGCTTGCGTCACAAGGCCGGTCTGCGCGATGGAGAGAGACTGCTCGTCCGGGGCGCGGCCGGCGGCGTTGGCAGCGCCGTCGTGCAAATGGGTGTGGCACTGGGCGCGAAGGTCACCGCTCTCGCCGGTGCCACGACCCTCGATTTCGTCACTGGGCTCGGGGCCGCAGAAGCGCACGACTACCGCACCACCAGCCCGGACGACCTGGGCCGCTTCGACGTCGTGTTCGACACGGTCGGCACCGAGCTGCCCCGGTACCGCCGTCTGCTCGCCCCAGGCGGCCGGATGATCGCCGCGCGCTTCGACACCGACCACCTGGTGCGCAGCCTCGCCACCATTGCGGCATCAGCCGTCCATGGGCGTAGCCGCATACGGTTCTTCCGCGGTGCACCAGACGCGGCGCTGCTCAACGAGATCTCCGAGATGGCCGATACCGGTGTCCTCAGACCCCTGGTCGACGAGTCCTTTCCGCTTTCACGCGTCGCCGACGCCCATCGACGGCTGGAGCAGGGCGGGGTGCGGGGCAAGGTCGTCGTCACGCTGACCGACTGACCGGCAGGTACAGATCAGATGCCGACCGTCGCTGGGGCGGTGACCGCCTCGGTCGCGTCCACCGTCCCGGTTGCGGACGCTTTCGGACCGCGCACGACGATGTAGATGAACAGCGCGAGCATGACGGCGGCACCTACCCACATCGTCTGTTGCCAGCCGTCGACAAAGGACTCCCGAGCGGCTTGGATGATCTGCTCCGCGTGTGCACCGGCGCCGCGCGAGACCTCTGCGGCGTTGGCGAGGCCTTCACGGGCAGTATCCGCGGCCTCCTGCGGCACGCCGACCAGGCGACTGTTGATCGAGTCGCGGTACCCAGCGGACAGGAGCGCACCCAGCAGCGCGACGCCCAGGGCGGTGCCGAACTCGCGGGTGATGTCGTTGAGCGCGGAGGCGACCCCCTGCTTGTCAGCCGGCAACGAGCTGGTGATGACCTCGGTGGAGGGCGTCATCGCCAGGCCCATGCCCAAGCCCACGGCGAGCAGGCCCGGCAAGATGGCCAGGTAGTTGCTGTCCGCGGAGATGAAAAGCCCCATCGACGCCAGGCCGACGCCGAAGGCATGGCTCCTTGCCAGATATGCAAGGATCCCATCCGACCGTTGCTGAGGACGCAAGCCCGAATCTGGCGTCGTGGCCGACGGGCCGCCCCGGGCGCAGACTCTTGCGCGTCGTGCATCACGCCGGGCCATCGCCTTGCGCAAAGAGGGATTTCCCTTGCTGCATGCGCATCCCCTCGCCTAGCGTGGCGAGCATGGACCACGCACGCGCGCACCCCCACCACCACGACCCGTCGGGCGGTCACCACCATGAGCACGGACCCGACGGTCAGGCGGAGATCCTCGACCTGGACGCCGAGCTCCTCGCCGACCACATCGCCTCCATCGCCGCCGGGCTGCCGCTGCACGAGACGCCGCGCCACGTCGTGGACCTGGGCTGCGGTACGGGCACGGGCACCTTCGCCCTCCTCGATCGGTTCCCCGACGCACACGTCCTCGCGGTCGACACCTCGACCGAGCACCTTCAGCGCCTGCTGTCCAGGGCTTCCGCGCGAGGTGTCCAGGACCGTGTGCGCATCGTGCAGGCCGACCTCGACGAGACCCCCTGGCCCGACCTCGGCTCACCGGACCTGGTCTGGGCCTCCGCCTCGATGCACCACCTGGGCCACCCCGACCGTGCCTTGCGTGCCGTCCATGACGCACTCGCGCCTGGTGGTCTGTTCGCCGTCGTCGAGCTGGCCGGACAGCCTCGGTTCCTGCCCGAAGACTTTCCGTCCGAGAGGCCCGGCCTGGAAGAGCGCATCCACGCCGCCACCGACCGCCTCCAGGCGGAGCACATGCCGCACCGCGGCGCCGACTGGGGACCGATGCTGGTCGCGGCCAGATTCACCATCGAGGACGAGCGCACGATCGCCGTGAACATCGACGGTCCGAGCAACGAGGCGGTCGGCCGCTACGCCCTCGGCGTCCTGCAACGCCTCCGCGGCGTCGTCGCCGGGCTGCTCTCCCCCAGCGACCTCACCGCGCTCGACCGGCTTCTCGACGCCAGCAGCCCGCACTACATCCCGCGCCGCACCGACCTGATGATGCGCACCGAGCGCACGGTCTGGGCCGCCCGCCGCACGTGAACCGGTCACGTCGTCGTCGGGAGACGGGCTGGCAACCTGGACGACCTACCTCTCCTCTGCAGCTGGTGAGGCCGTGTGGTCACGAGGCGGGGAGGGTGCTGATCCGGACCCAGTCGACGTACAGGTACTGGGTGTCGTAGTCGAAGCTGCCCGACCAGTGCGCTGCCCAGTTGCCGACCCAGAGCGGGGCCGGCGAGGTCGGGACGGTCAGGGTCTGGGTGGTGAAGTGGATGTCGTCGATGTAGAACTCGATCCGCGCCGTGCCGCCACTGCCGTCGTACCAGTCCCACCGGTAGGTGTGGAACGCACCGTCGTGGTTGTCGATGTTGACATCGACGTCCTCGGACGTCCCACCGGCCGCGGTCGGGGCGATATAGCTGTTGAACCCGACCCACTGCCGCCAGTCGGAACGGTCCGCCGTGCCTGCCGCCGGGATCTCGATGTCGATCTCGGTGTAGTCGCTGCCGTCGTCGGGGTTGTAGTAGTTCCAGACGCACGAGCAACCGCCGGAGTACGGCAGAGCCTTCATCCGCACCTCGTAGCGACCGGCGCCGTACCGCTCGTTCGTCCAGACCAGTCCGCCGGTGCGCACACCGGTGTCCTGGCGGGTGTACCGGCGCGGGTCACCGATCGGATACGACGCGTCGGTCGCCTTGATCCCACGCACCGAGCCGTCGTAGTCGTCGCCGTTGGCCCTGGTGACCAGCGCTGAGAGCCTGCCGCCCGCACCATCGGAGACTGTGTCCAGCCAGACGTTCTCGGGCACGACGCCGTTGTTGTCGCTGCCCCACTGATGCAGGCCGGGTGTCCACAGGCTGGTGTCAAGGGAAGTCCCGTCGAAGTCGTCGAACAGCAGAACTTGCTCGGTCTGCTCGGACACCGGCGCGCCAGGTGACGGAGGCGTTCCGGCCGCGGGCGGCGCCGCGCCGCCTATCAGGCCCGCAGCACCTCCCGTGGCCAGGGCGAGTGCCAGGATGGTGGCGGCAAGCCGGGTACGGCTCCTGTTCGAGATTGGCATCGTTGCTCCTTTGCATCGTTGCTCCTTTGCGGCCGAACGGCTGCTGCTCCTTTCTGCGACGCGGGGTATCGCGACATCGACTTGACCAGTCGATCTGGCACCTTTACCAGTTGGTCGTTCGCCGGCAATCTTCCACAGGCGCAGATTGCTGTCAACACCCGTCATACCGCGCGTAAGTGCAGATGATCGCGCCTCTTTAGCGGCGCTACCCGTACCCGAGGAAACTGGTCACACACTGCCCTGACCACTGACAATCATTGGTCACGTCGGAGGGAGAATGGTAGGACGGTCACGTATCGCCACGGAGCGACGGGAGGTCCGACTCGATGGATACCAAGGAACCGGGAACGGTCCTCAAGCGCGAGCGCGTGCGCAGCTTCATACTCGAGATCATCGAGGCTGGTAGAGCCGGCGATCTGATCCCGTCCGAGCGTGCGTTGTGCGCCGAGCTCGGTGTGTCGCGGCCGACGATACGGGCGGCTGTCGATGAGCTGGTGGCCGCCGGACGGCTGGTGCGCGAACAGGGCCGGGGAATGTTCGTCGCCCCGGAGAAGATCACTCAGGAGCTCGTCGGCGGAGAGCACGCGATGCAGATGCCGCGCGCCGGCGGAACTTGGTCCCGGCAGCTCCTGGAGTTCACTCTTATCCCTGCCGGCGCTCGTATCGGACGCAAGCTCCACGTCTCCCCCGGCGCAGAGATCGCGTACGTGGCACGGCTGTGCCTGGTCGACGGATCCCCGATGGCGATCGAACACCTGCATATCCCAGCCGACCGGGTACCTGGCCTCACTGCCCGAGAGCTGGAGAGCGGTGACCTCTACGAACACCTACGGCAGGACCACGGAGTCCGCGTCCACGAGGCAGTTCAGGCGATCGAACCGACAGTGGTCAGCGCCAGCGAGGCCGACCTCCTGGACGTCCCGGAACTGTCCCCCGCGTTGCTGTTCGAACGGCTCACCACTGATACCGACGGGCGCCCCGTGGAGTACGTCCACTCCATCTACCGGGGCGACCGCTATCGCATCGTCTCGCGACTCGCCCTCGACCAGGTCGCGGACGCAGCACCGGGCGGCAAGTACGAAGGACATCACCCGGGCATACCGAGGGGCGATTTCTCGCAGGGCGAGTCGATCAGCGCGTTCACCGTCGGAGACGTCCACCCAGATCGCTGAGGAGCTCAGCGAGTGCCGGTCGGTTCCGGGCCCGGCGCAAGCGCTCGGGCAGCGGTGTGCGGTAGTCGGGTAACGCTGTTTGAGCCCGCAGCGCCTCCCGCAGGACGAACCGCACGAGTCACTCACGCCCGGGGCTGAGCCAGCCGAGCCCGTGCTGGCGGCTAACTCGCTCCCCCGCCAGGAACCTGGTCAGGTCCCGGCCGAACCAGCGCACGGGGGCCGGGAACCAGCGCCGGGCGAAGTGCTCGGTCATCGCGGTCGCGAGCCGCTGGCCGGCCGGCGTCGGCTCGTAGCTTCGGGCGTCGAACATCGTGGCGAACTCCGTCATCGCGTTCCAGTCCTGCGGGAACGCCTCGCCGGCCAGCGGGCCGGACGCGCGCTCCAGCTGCCGGAAGAGTGCTTGCGCCCAGCGGTGCCAGGCGATCTTCATCGCCTCGCTCGTGCCGCGCAACCCTAGCGCCGTGCAGAGCCTGTCACTCGTCGTGGCCAGCAGCACGAGCGGATAGACGAAGTCGTCGACGTCGTCGAAGTTCCCTGGCAGCTGGGGGCTCCCCCGGTCCACGGCGTGGTGGACCCGGTTGAGCCGTTCCGCGGCGGCCTTGCCCGCGGCGCTCGTCACACCGTCGACCATCCAGGCCATCAGGTAGTGGTTGCCGTCGTGGAACCGGCGACCGGGGTGCCGCTCCAGCTTTCCGGTGTGGGCCAGCGTCGCGGCACCCTGCGCCGGTTGCATCATCCGCATCGTGCTCGGGAAGACCATCATCGCGAGCCCCAGCACCGGTATCTGGTGGCTGACGTGCAGGGAAACCATGCGTTCCCAGTCCGTCTCCGGATCCATCCGGGCCAGCTCCCGGTCCACCCAGCGGTACCAGCGGTGCGCGGTCACCGCAGCGCTCATGTCGGCTCATTCCGTCGCGGGTGATTCTGACGTGAGCCGACGCTACGAGCCGCGCCCTCCACCCGCGCCGGGCAAAGGATCCAACCGCCGGGCTTCCATCGAAAGACGGAGGCCCGGCGGCCCGTCGCTAGATCTGCCCCAGTCCGCCGTCGACGTAGAGATTCGCGCCGTAGACGAAGCTGCTCTGGGACGAGGCAAGGAACGTGACGACAGCGGCGACCTCCTCCGGGCTGCCGGGCCGCTGTGCAGGGGTGCCGGACGCGACACCCTCGATCATCTCCGGGGCGCGGTCGCCGAAGGCCGTGACCCAGAACGGCGTGTCCACCGGTCCTGGCGAGACGACGTTGACCCTGATGCCACGACCGCCGAGCTCGCTGCTCCAGGCGCGCGCGTAGGCGCGCACCGCTGCCTTCGAGGCACCGTACGCACTCATGCCGGCGGACCCGCCGTCACCCGCTGTGGAACCCGTGAGGATCACGGAGGCGCCGTCGTTGAGGAGCGGAAGGGCCTTCTGCACGGTGAAGAAGGTGCCCTTGACGTTGATGTCGAAGACGGAGTCGTGCACCTCTTCGGTGAGCTCCTCCAGGGGCACGATCGCATTGATGCCCGCGTTGGCGAACACGATGTCCAGGCCCTGTCCGCGCTCGTGCACGAGTGCGTAGAGCCGGTCCACATCGGCCGCGACGCTGACGTCGCCAGGCACTGCCGTAGCGTTGCCGATCTCGGCGGCAGCCTTGTCGAGCTCGGTCTCGCGCCGGCCCGTGATGAACACGTGCGCGCCCTCCGCGGCCAGCCGCCTGGCCGTTTCCAGACCGATCCCGGCGCTACCGCCCGTCACCACTGCAGTCTTGCCGTCGAACTGTCCCATCGTCCTTGACTCCGCTCCTGAACGTGCGGTCTGCGACCACCTGTCGTTAAGTATCGATCGATACCGAACAAGAGAGTAGCACGATGCGTACCGATCGGTGCCGAATAAGTTGACAGAGCGCTCCGGACGGCGTTCGCGCGGATGCATTTCTCCGCCGTCATGACGTCCGCAAACGCCGGACTGCTCGCCGCTGTGCCGATCGATGTCGAGCTCATGTCCGAGGACCACGGACTACCGTTCCCGGTGTGACACGCTGCCACACGACATCACCCGCCCAGCCGTTGCCCTCCGACCAAGGAGCACCCATGCCTCAGGCACCCGCCGCGGTCCGTGGCGTGTTCGAGTTCCTCGGCCGGACCGCACCCGGTCCTGCCGCAGCCCTCGCCGCGCGCGCGTTCTTGCGCGTCGGGCGTCCGGCACCGGTCCGCACCGCCGACCGTCCGGTGCACGAGGCGGCGCGACGCAGCCTCGTGCCGCACAAGGGCGTCGACGTCGTGACCTACACCTGGGGCGACCCGGATACCCCTGCGGTCCTGCTCGTGCACGGCTGGCAGAGCCGCGCGTCTGCCTTCGGGAGCCTCATCACCACGCTCACCGCAGCAGGTCTGCGCGTCGTCGCCTACGACGCGCCGGCGCATGGCGACTCCGGCGGGCGCATCCGCACCGCGCTCGACGACGTCGCCGTCGTTCGACGCCTGACCGACGTCGAGAACAGACCGTGGGCCGGCGTGGTCGGCCACTCCCTCGGAAGTCTCGCGGCCGGTGTCGCCGTTCGTGACGGTGTCCCCACCGAACGCCTCGCCGGGATCGCGAGCATCGCGTCCTTCAGCTTCACCGAGGACGTGTTCGTGCGGACGATCGGGCTCCCGTGGACGCTCCGCGACCGGTTCTCGCAGGCGTGGGCACGCCAGCTCCGGGACGACCCGGAGGTCACTCCCGACGTCGCCGACCGGTTCGACCTGGTGGCACGTCCGCTCCCGAGCCGCGTCCGGGCACTCTGGCTGCACGACGACGGCGACCAGCAGATCTCACCGAGCCAGAGCAAGCTGCTGCTCGAGGCGCACCCGCACAGCGGCGCGCTCGTCACCACCACCGGTCTCGGGCACAACCGCATCCTTGGCGACGCCGACGTGCTGGCCCACGTGGTAGACCACCTCACGCCCCCCGGCTGACGGGAGACCACATGTCCGCCCTGCACGACGCCGAGGTGCTGAAGCGGCAGCTGGCCGCATGACCCTGCCCTCCGGGCACGCTCGCTACGGCGCGAGCGTGGCGCGGCGTCCCGACTCACCGACTCGATCAAGATCCAAGCCGAACCCGCGCAGCAGGCGCGACCTACGGAGTGTCCGCGTACACGTCGCGACCGGGTGGCCAGTCCGACAGGGCGGTCTCGGCGACTTCTTGCAGCTCGGCGCGGGAGACACCGCCGGCAGCCTGGACGGCGATACCGAACGACACCGTCATGATGTACCGGGCGAGTCTTCCCGCGTCAGCATCCGCGGGCAGATCGCCTTCGTCCACGGCTCGCTGTATCCGGTGACGGAGGCGAGCACCGCCGTCCTCACGCCAGGCGACCAAAGCGTCATGGGCTGCCCGGCCTGCGTCCCCGGTGGCGAGCGCGCCTTGCACGCCAAGGCACCCGGCAGGCCCGCCAGGGCGCGTGGTCGCCATGACGGCACCGGCAAGGAACGCCGCGGCGACTTCGCGCGCAGTGGGCTTCTCCATCGCACGGTCCCCGTACGCCGCGGGGCCTGCGTCGTAGCGCTCCAAGGCCTTGCGGAACAGCTGTTCCTTGTTGCCGAAGGCCGCGTACATGCTCGTGCGAGTGATGCCCATCGCGGCTTCGAGCTGGCTCAGGCTTGCGCCTTCGTAGCCGTGCTCCCAGAAGACCAGCATCGCCTGCTGCAAGGCCTCGTCGGCGTCGAATCCCCTGGGACGGCCAATGGGGCCCTTCTCTTGTGCTGTCACACGTCAAGCCTAGACCTTTGAGTACCGAACGGTACCCTACTCGATCCGAGGCGGTGGTAGCACAGCTCGTCCTCGTCGCCAGGCAACAGGTCCCGGACGGCGACGTGTCTCGTAGACGACCACGTGGTTCTCCAACCGCGCCCACGCCGAGTCGCGCGCGACCACCGGCAAGCTCCTCCTGATCACCGGGAGCTGACATCCGACACCGTGGCCTTCCTGGCCTCGGACGGGGCACAAGCGCTAACCGGTCAGGTCCTCGCCGTCGACGGCGGAGTCCATCTGCGTGAGGTGCGCACCAAGACCCCGGCACACGGTCGGGTTCCGGGGTGTTCGCATCTACTCCGTCGTCAGTCAGTCGCTAGCGCTGGAGCGTGCTCCACACAGTCGTCGCACCGGAGTGGCCGGCACGCACGACGAAGAACGCGGCGGCGGCGGCGAAGAGCAGGACAAAGCCGGTCAGTACAGCGGTCATGAACCCGCCCCAGGCACCTCCCACGAGGACCCGTGCCAGGCTGAACACGCTCAGTCCGACGGCTGAGGCCACGGCGGGGATACCCCAGCGTTCGTGCTGGTCGATCCATGCTTGCTCTGTGTCGGCGGCATCCTCGTAGCGTTCGGCCTTGAGGGCGTCGCCACTGAGCTTGGTCGCTACCGCCGCGATCGGTGTGACGATGGCCAGGGCGATCACTGCCCAGTCGAGCGCGCCGGACCAGTACGGGACGGCGATGCGTGCGAGGCTGACAGCGATGAGCAGCGGCGTCAAAACCACGGAGGCGTGGACGACAAGCGGGTGGAGGGGAGGATTCCGGTGGGACATCTCAGATCCGCCCTCTCTCTGTGGTCGTCGGGTCGTGGTGAGGGCTGGACAGGAGTACCTGGCCGCAGACGCAGAGCACGATCACCGCCACAGCGGTCAGCCGGGGAGCGAAACGTGGACTATTCATCGCGCGAACCTTCCAGAAGCAGTGTCAGGTTGCCGATCATCAGCGAGATCGACTTCAGCAGAGCCTCAGCCTCTGCCTCACTCAGGCCGACGGCGGCAGCGGCATTGATCCCCCGACCTATACGGACAAGATCGTCTTCAATCTCACGTGCACGGTCGGTGAGCCAGGCCTGCGAGCTGCGCCCGTCCTGGCGTGAGGGCGTCCGGGTGACGAGGCCGTCTCGTTCCATACGGCGCAGAGTGTTAGCCATCGTCGGCTGCGCGATCTGTACGCGCGAGCACATCTCGGCCTGTGTGAGCCCGTCCTCCTCGAACAGGCACAACAACGCCGGGAACTGCCCGGGAGTTACGCCAAACGGTGCGATCTGCGTCCGCAGAGCGGCCTCGAAGACCCGGGCCAGGTGATTGACCTGATAGCCGAGCGAAGTTCGGCGAAACGGCGGCTTCTCGTCCATCAGTCCCCCAACTACATTGCTTGCTATGTAGTGTAGCGCGGTGCCGCCCTCGATGGCAGCGTGAACCCAGCTTTGATACACCGAACCGCCGTCGATCAAGCGCGACCGCCCCGGCCGCGCCCGGCAGCTCAGGACTGAGCAAGTCGAGCAGGACCACAGCGGCGACGTTCTAATCCTGGTCTCAGGTTGATCGGTGACAATGAGCGGCAAAAGCATCGACTGGAGAGGGCGGGCCGGCGTGCGGATCATGATCGCGGATGACGAGGCGGCTATCCGTGAGTCGCTGGAGCGGGTGCTCCAGGTCGAGGGTTACGACACCAGCACCGTCGTCAACGGTCTCGCCGTGCTCGACGGGTTCGGTGGCGACGCACCGGATCTGCTGATCCTCGACGTGATGATGCCCCGCCTCGGCGGGCTGGAGACTTGCCGGCGGTTGCGGGCGGCGGGTCGGGATCTGCCGGTGCTGATGCTGACCGCTCGGGATCAGGTCTTCGACCGGGTCGCGGGGCTGGACGCGGGCGCCGACGACTATCTGCCCAAGCCGTTCGCCACCGAGGAGCTGCTGGCGCGGGTGCGGGCCCTGCTGCGTCGCCGCGCGCCGGGCGACGACGAGTCGCAGATCCTGTCGTTCGCCGACGTCCGGGTCGATCCCGACAGGTTCGAGGCGTGGCGGGGCGGGCGACCGCTCCGTCTGACCCGGACCGAGTTCTCCCTGCTGCAGGTCCTCGTGCGCAACGCGAACCGGGTACTGACCCGCGACGCGCTGTTCGAGGCGATCTGGGGCTTCGACATGAGCGCCACTGCCAACAACCTCCAGGTGTACGTGAGCTACCTGCGCCGCAAGCTGGAGGCCGAGGGTGAGCCGCGACTGATCTACACGTTGCGCGGCTTGGGGTACACGTTGCGGGAGACTCCTCCGTGAGCAGGCCCGCCGGCCGGGGCTCGCGCCGGCTGACCCGTTGGTGGCGCCGGCGGTCCCTGCGGACCAGGCTGACGGTGATCGCGGCGACGGCCATCGCGGTCTGCGTGTTCCTGGCCTTCCAGGTGGCCAGCGAGCTACTGGAATGGGAGCTGCGGGACGCCGCGGAGGATCAGCTGCGCGCCGACTCCCGGGTCCTGGCGACGGACGCGGAGCGCGCCGGTCTGGCGCAGGTGCAGCTGGCGCCGTATCCCGGATCCGGTCGGCTGGTGCGGGTCATCCTGCCCGACGGCTCGATCCGGACGCCGGCCGGCCAACCCGCTCTGCCCCCGGTCAGCGAGCACGCCGGGCGCGTGGCGCAGGGCGCGTCGGCCGTCCTGATGGAGTCGGGCGACAGCGACGACGGCGGGTACCTCGTCTATACGCTGCGGGCGGGCGACGGTGCGGTCCAGGTGGCCCGCGCCGCCGACGACGGCCCGATCAACGAGTTCGGGTTCGGCATGCTGCTGATCGGGCTGCTCTGTGTGGTCGGCGGCGCCCTGGTCGGGCGGGCCGTGGCGCGGACCGGGCTGGCGCCGATCGACCGGCTGACCGCCGCCGCGGTCCGTGTCGCGCACACGCGGGATCTCGACGCCGACATCCCGGACGAGGGCGGCGGGGAGATCCGGCGGCTGATCCAGGCGATCAACGACATGCTCGCCGCGCTCCGGGACTCCCGTCGGGCCCAGCGGCTGCTCGCCGAGGACGCCGCCCACGAGCTCAAGACCCCGCTCACCAGCCTGCGCCTCAACGCCGAGCTGCTGATCCGGCTCGATCGGCGCGGCACCCTGGACAGCGCGCTGCCGGCGGAGAGCCGGACGCGGCTGCTCAACGATCTCGGCGCCCAGGTGGCCGAGCTGAGCACCCTTGCCGCCGAGCTGACCGACCTGGCGCGCGGTGACGTCAGCGACGAGAGCACCGAGGTGATCGACCTCGCCGACGTGGTGGTGGTCGCCGCGACCCGGGCGCGGTCCCGTGTGCCCGACATCGAGGTCGCGCTCGACGTGACCTCCGTGTGGGTGAGCGGGCGTCCCGCCGGCCTCCAACGGGCGGTGCTCAACCTCATCGACAATGCCGGCAAGTGGTCTCCTGCGGACCAGCCGGTCCAGGTCCGGCTCCGTGCCGAGGGCGCGTCGGCGGTGCTCGAGGTCGACGACGCCGGGCCGGGCATCGACGCCGCCGACGTGCCGCGGGTGTTCGACCGGTTCTACCGCGCCGACAGCGCCCGGGCGATGCCGGGATCCGGCCTGGGGCTGTCGATCGTGAAGCGAGTCGTCGACGCCCACGGCGGCCGGGTCACCGTCGCCCGGTCCGCACGCGGTGGCGCGCTGCTCCGGGTCGACCTTCCGGCCGCGGTCCCACCCGCCCTGAACGGCGCTCCGGCGAGACGTACCGTGGTACCACCTCCCTCCCGAAAGTGAGGACCGCGGTACGACGAAACCGGACGAGCTCCGGCCTAGCGTTCTGGCCATGACGAAACCTGAGAGTGCACTGCGGAAGTTCGGGGCGGCCGCCATGGCACTGGCGACGGTGCTTGCTGTCGCCGCCTGCGGGTCGGCCGCCGACAACGGTGCGGCGCCCACTGCGGCCGGCCCGCACAGCGCGCACGCGGGCGCGTCAGCGGCTCCACCGCAGCCGCTGCGCGCCGGCGAGCGGTTCCTCGACCTGAAGATGCCCGAGGGTTACACGCCCACGCCGCCGGAGGGCGCCGTGGACGAGTACCGGTGCCAGGTGCTGGATCCGGGCCTGACCAAGGAGGCGTTCCTGACCGGGACCCAGGTCATGCCGGACAACGTCGCCATCGCGCACCACGGCGTCGTGTTCGCGGTGCCGCCGGGCGCCGCTGCCGCGGTGCGCGAGCACGACGCGAAGACTCCCGGCCTCGGCTGGCAGTGTTTCGGCGGGACCGGCGTGCAGGGCGCCGACTTCGTGGACGACGATGACGAGGGCGGCGACCAGGGCGCGGTGTGGGCGGCCACCTGGGCACCGGGCGCCACGGAGACGCTGCTCGACCAGGACGTCGGCTTCAAGCTGGAGCCGGGCAGCCTGATCATCTTCCAGATGCACTACAACCTGCTCGCGACCGACGGCAAGCCGGCCGGGTCGGACCGCTCGGCGGTGCGGCTGCGGCTGACGGACGGCACGCCGCAGACCCGGGAGCTCGAGACGTGGACGGTCAACGCGCCGACCGACCTGCCCTGCGCCGCCGACGAATCGGGTCCGCTCTGTGACCGGGCGGCCTCGATCGCGGATGTGAAGAAGCGGTTCGGGTCGGAGGCCGGCGGATTCGCGGACGAGCTGGTGGAGGCGTGCAACGAGGGCGGCGTGCCGAAGCCCGGTGACACCCAGTCCTGCGACCACGAGGTGGAGGAGCCAGTGACGGTGTTCGCCAATTTCGGTCACATGCACATGCTCGGGAAGTCCATGAAGGTCGAGCTCAACCCAGGCACGCCTCAGGCCAAGGTCCTGCTGGACGTGCCGCAGTTCGACTTCGACAACCAGCGGATGGTGAAGCTGCCGACGCCGCTGGAGGTCGGTCCGGGGGACACGCTGCGGGTGACGTGTACGCACGACGCGGGGCTGCGCAAACAGTTGCCGCAGCTGAGGAAGCTGCCGCCGCGCTACGTGGTGTGGGGCGACGGCACCGGCGACGAGATGTGCGTTGACTTCATGACGGTCTCCCCCCGGAAGTCGTGACCCGAATCCTCATCGCCGCACCTGCGACATGAAAGGCGCCTTCTCTTGTCCCCCACACCTCCTCCCGGCGAAACAACGCCACCGGCCGATGCGCCCCCACGGATACCGGTCTGGGCGCTCCTGCCGCTCCGCGTCTTCCTCGGCGGCACGTTCCTCTACGCGGGCATCTCCAAGCTCCTCGACCCGAACTACCTGGACCACACCTCACCCCTCGGCGTCCACGCCCAGATGCTGCAGGCCGCGACGACCTCGCCGATCGGCCCGCTGGTGTCTTTCACGGCCGAGTACCCGACCGTCACCGGCCTGGTCATCGCCTTCGGCGAGGTCGCTGTCGGGCTGGGTACTCTGCTCGGGCTGTTCACCCGGATCGCCGCACTCGGCGGGTATCTCCTCGCGCTGAGCTTCTTCCTCACCGTCAGCTGGACGACCCACCCGTACTACTTCGGCGCCGACATCGTCTTCGCCGCCGCCTGGACCCCGCTGCTGATCGCCGGCGACGCAGGCCTGTTCTCCATGACTACCCTCCTGCGCGACGCGATACGTCGCCGTCGCCAGCCGAACCCCACCCCAGAGCAAGGGAACGGTGCCGACCGACGCACCTTGCTCTCGGGCGGTCTGATCGCCGCGACGACCGCTGCCCTCGGCGGCGCTGTCGTCGCTCTTACCCGGCGCACCACCGCCGACCCGGAACCAAGCCGGCCAACAGCCTCAGGAACGAGCTCCCCGACGGTGATCGCTGAGGTCGCTGCCGTCGCCGTCGGTTCGTCGACAAGCTTCACCACACCGGACGGTTCCGCCGCATACCTGTTGCACCCCTCGACCGACACCTTCCTGGCGTTCCTCGCCGCCTGCACACACCAGGGCTGCCCCGTCTCGCCCGCGGACTCCGGCTTCCGCTGCCCATGCCACGGCTCCACTTTCGACGGCGACGGCCAGGTCACCGCCGGGCCGGCAACGAAACCCCTGGTCAACGTGCCAGTGCAAGTCATCGATGGGCAGGTCACCACCGCATGACCGGACCCAAGCCCGGTGTCGAGCATCGCAAAGGGACGGCTCCGGGAAATACCGTCGAAGTTGGGCGATACACCACCCGCTGCAGGCGGACCCGGCAGCGCAGCGGTCGATCACGCGGAGCGGAGCCGCCCGGAGCGGCGCGGCTGGGAACCACGGTCGCGCCACGACGGACGCGCGAGATCGGCCGGCCGGGTGAGTCTCAGGTCGTAGGCAAGGATGACGGCCTGGACCCGGTCCCGTGCGCCGATCTTGGCGAGGACCCGCCCGACGTGGGTCTTCACCGTCGACTCGGACAGCGTGAACCGTTGCGCGATCTCGCCGTTGGTCAGGCCCTGGCCGATAGCGACGAGGATCTCGCGCTCACGGCTGGTCAGGAAGTCCAGCCGGGGGTCCTTCCGCACAGGCCCGCAGAGGTCATCACCGAGCCGGTCGGCGAACTCGTCGAGCAGCCGCCGAGTCAGCGCCGGCGCGATCACCGCGTCCCCGGCAGCGACGGCCCGGATGCCGGCGAGCAGCTCCTCCGGGCGGGTGTTCTTCAGCAGGAAACCGCCCGCCCCGGCCCGCAGCGCGGCGAGTGCATACCGGTCCACGTCGAACGTCGTCAGCACCAGGATCCGCGAACGCCCACCGGCGGCGACGATGCGCTGGGTGGTCTCGATCCCGTCGGCGCCCGGCATGTGGATGTCCATCAGCACCACGTCGGGACGCAGCTCGGTGGTCCGCCGTACGGCCTCGGCGCCGTTCTCGGCCTCGCCGACGAGCTTGGTGTCGGCGGTGCTCTCCAGCAGCATGCGAAACCCGAAGCGCTGCAGCGGCTGGGCGTCCACCACGAGCACAGAGATCATGAATGACTGCCTTTCAGGGTCGCGTAGGCGGTCCAGCCGGCGAGGCCGAGACCTGCCTCGCCGGGCGATGCCTATTTCATACCGAGCGAATCTGAGACGGTTGTTAGAACGGCGCTCACCCGAAAGGTGTCCTCTCCCGGGAGCGCGTTGACGAAACTCGCTGGAGCGTCGTCGCAACCGGATCGTCAGCCGGCCGCGTGGTACCGGACGGACTCTGGGCTACGTCGGCTGGCGTAGTCCCGGTTGCGTCGTCGAGCGGATGCCCGGCATGCGAGGTCTCGCCAGGATCGTGTGCACCTGCAGCAGCAGCGTGACCACGACTGTGTGGTCCCGACGAAACGAGCATGCGCCGCGAGCGCACCAGAGCGCTGACCGCACATGTGATGACGCATCGGAGGACGACGTGACGGTGTCACGCAGGACATTCCTCGCCGGGACCGCGGGCGCGGTCGTGGCCGCCTACGCGGTGCCGGGCACGGCGTGGGCCGACGACCGGTCGCTCCGCGCCGACCGGCTGACGACCGAGCACCTGTCGGACCCCCTCGGGGTCGGGGTCCGGCCGCCTCGGTTCGGCTGGCGGCTGCTCGGATCCGGCCACGACCGCCGGCAGTCGGCGTACCAGCTCCGGGTGGCCAGGTCCCCGATCGCGGGAGCTCCCGTCGAGGTCTGGGACTCCGGCCGGGTCGAGTCGGCGGACCAGAGTGCGATCAGCTATGCCGGACCGACGCTCCAGCCCCGGGCCCGCCACCGGTGGACGGTACGGGTGTGGGACGAAGCCGGGCGGGTCGGCCCGTGGAGCCGGCCCGCCTGGTTCGAGACCGCACTGCCCGACGAACCGTGGCAGGCAGCCTGGATCGGGAGCGGCGCCGTTCTTCCCCAGCCGACCAGGACCCTCGAGCCGGAGCGCTTCACGCCCGACAGGGTCGTGCCGGGTCACGAGCTCGGCCAGACGTTTGCCGTCGCCGGCAGCATGAGCGCCGTCGCCGTCCTGCTCACGGTGTCCGCAGAGTCGGCCGACGTCGACCTGGTCCTGCGCCGGGACCGGGCCGACGGCGAGGTCCTCGCCCGGGGACAGGCGACCGTCGGCCCCAAAGAGGCGCAAGCACGGCTGGACCTCGCCGAGCCGATGGGTGAGGGTCGCTACTACCTGGGGGTCACGAGTTCCACGGACGCGGTCGCCTGGCAGGGCCGGCTCGGCGACGAGCAGGACGGCAGCCCGTACCCCCACGGCGCCGCGGTCGCCGACGGCGAGGAGATCGAGCTGCTCGACCGGTGGCTGTACGCCCTGCCCGGCGACCCGCCGCCCAACCCGCGGTTCAGGCATACGTTCCGGCTGGACCGAAACCCGGTGTCGGCACGGCTCTATCTGGTCGGCCTGGGCCACGGCCGGGCCATGCTCAACGATCGCGCCGTCGGCGATCGGCAGCTGACCCCGCCCTTCACCGACTACACCAGGCGCGTGCTCTACACCACTCATGACGTCACCCGGCTGGTCCGGCGCGGCGACAACGCCATCGGCGTGGACGTGGGACGCGGGCTTTTCGCCACCCGTGCCGCGGACTCCGACGGGACCAACCTGCAGCCGTGGACGAGCGAGCCCCAGGTCCTCGCCCAGCTGGAGGTCACGCTCGACGACGGTCAGCGGGTCGTCGTCGGCAGCGGCCCGGACTGGCGTCTGACCGAGGGCCCGACCCTGTTCGACGGCCTCTACACCGGGGAGACCTACGACGCCCGACGCGCACGTGAGCTGGAGGGCTGGACCACAGCGGCTTACGACGACGGCGGCTGGGCGTCCGCCCGACAGGTCCCGCCGCCACAGGGTCGTCTGGAGCCCTACCCCCATCAGCCGATCCGTACCCACCGGCCCGTCGAGCCCGTCGCGGTCCGGGAACCGGAGCCGGGGGTCTGGCTGTACGACTTCGGCGAGGTCGTCTCCGGCTGGGTACGCCTGCGGGGGCAGAGCGCCGCGAACTCCGTGGTCGGCATCCTGCAGCACGAGAAGCTCGGAGAGCACGGGCGCATCGATCCCGGCGCGCCGGGCGGGGTCGAGAATCCCTCGATCACCGGCAGACTGCAGCGCGACGAGTACATCGCCGCCGGGGGCCCGATCGACTGGCAGCCGTCCTGGGCGTACAAGAGCTTCCAGTACGTCGAGGTCACCGGGACGACCGAACGGCCAGATCTGGTCGCCGTGCCGGTCCGCTCCGACCTGGACCCGACCATGGATCTCGCCCTCGACCAACCGGTCCTGCAGTGGATCGTCGATGCGGCGGCTCGGACCAGCCGCAACGGCATGCACGGTCACCCCGACACGTCCGGCCTGCTCAAGATGGGGTGGCTGGCCCAGGGGCTCCAGGCCGACACCACCCAGCTGCTCGGGCTGAGCAGCGCGCCGCTCTTCGACAAGTGGCTCGACGACATCCGCATCGGACAGGCCGAGAACGGAACCATCAGCCACTACACGCCGATCGCACCCTTCCCGCGTCCCGTCACGCCCTCGACGACCGCCGCCTACCCGCACCTGGTCCACCGCTACTACCTGCACCACGGCGACCGGACGGTACCCGAGCGGCACTACCCGGCGGTCCGCCGCTACGTGGAGCTCCTGCTCATCCTTCAGGAGCAGGACGGGGAGCTCCTGGAGATCTTCGGCGACTGGTACCCGCCCAGCAAGGACGGCGACCCGTACGCGCCGGAGGGCACCGGGCTGGTGGCTGCCGCCTACCTGATCAAGACCTTGCGGGACGCCGCAGCCATCGCCGAGGTGGCCGACGATCAGGCCCAGGCCCGTAGCTGGCGCCGCCGGGCGACCGAGCTCACCGACGACTTCAACGAGCGCTACCTGGACCGTTCCGCCGGCATCTACCGGACGGGAATGACTGTCGACTACCGGCAGACGAGCAATGCGATCCCGCTGCACCTGGGGCTGGTACCCGACGCCATGATCCGCCCGGTGGCAGACCGGCTCGCGGCCGAGGTCGAGCGCAACGACCGCCACCTCGACACCGGGTCGTTCGGCACGATCTCGCTCCCGTACGCGCTCAGCGACCACGGCCATCCCGACCTCGCGCTCGACGTCCTCAGCGCCGAGGGCTATCCCGGATACGGCTACTGGCGCAGTCTCGGTGCGACGACCTTCTGGGAGCAGTGGCAGGCCGACGCCCGCAGCCACAACGACCCGACGCTGTCCTCGCCCGTCGGCTGGATGCTGGCCCGCGTCCTCGGACTCGAAGCGCTCGAGCCCGGCTGGGCCCGCTTCCGCGTCACCCCGGGCGCGTTCGGGGACCTCGCCTGGGCGAGTACCCACGTGGACACCCCGCGAGGCCGGATCGCGGTCGCCTGGCGACGGCGCCGGGGTGGTCCAGAAGTCACCGTCACCGTTCCGGTCAACGCGACCGCGGAGGTGACGCTGCCGGACGGAGCGACCCACGTGGCCGGCTCGGGACGCCACCGGTTCCCGGCGATCTCGGAGCGTTGATGAACGGCAACGGGAGTCGACGACTCGGCGCAACAGCCCGAAGACCCGCTCACAGCTGTCGGGCGAACCGCACCGGTTCGACACTCTCGGCGCTGTGTCGCGCGGCCCAGTTCTCCAGCGAGGTGCGGCAGGCATGATCGAGGTGGTGCAGGCCGGACAGATCGATCTCGACAGGGCGGTCCTGAGGCAGAGCCTCCAACTGGTCGAGCAGCTTGGGCAGGCGCAGGAACGTCGCGCTGCCACTCAGGCGCGCGACGAGCGGGTCGTGGCCTTCGTCGCTCACCTCCAGGTGCACGCGGGAGGTGTCCCAGGCGGTCTTGACGACCGAGAGGGCCAGTCCGACAAGCACTCCTTCGAACATGCCCACCGAGACGATCGCGAGCGCGGTCGCCATGAGGACGAGCGCTTCGCCCCGGTGCGCACGCCACAACCGACGGATCTCGGCCAGCGGGATCAGCTTGAACCCGGCGTGCACCAGCACCGCCGCCAGAGCCGTGACAGGGATGAGGCCGAGAGCCGCGGGCACCAGAGCGGCGAAGAGCAGCAGCCATGCTCCATGCAGCACCCGGGACGCCTTGGTTCTCGCACCGGCGTGGACGTTGGCCGCGCTGCGGACGATGACCGCCGTGAGCGGCAGGGCACCGAGCACACCGCACACGGCGTTCCCGGCTCCTTGCGCCATGAGCTCCTGGTTGTACCGCGTCCGTGGCCCGTCGTGGAGGCGGTCCACGGCTGCGGCGCTGAACAGGCTCTCGGCCGAGGCGATCAGCGTGAAGGCGAGGACCGTGCCGATCACTCCGAGCTCGGCAAGCCGGCCGAGGTCGCCGAGGCCGGGCGGCTGGATCGAGTCCAGCAGACCATGGACTTCGACCTTGTCCACCGACGGCCCGAGCAGCGCGCCGGCGACGATCGCCAGCCCGACCGCGGCCAGGGGTGCGGGTACGACCCGCAACCGCCGTGGCATCTTCTGCCACAGGATGAGCACGGCGATCGTGCCCAGGCCGAGCGCGAACGACGTCAGCGCGGTCCTGGAGCCCCAGGTGTCGACGAGCATCCCGGGAAGCCCGGTGATCTTCGCAAGACTTTCGCTGGGCGCGCCGATCCCCGCCATGGAGTAGAGCTGACCGGCGATCAGCACCAGCCCGATCCCCGCGAGCATCCCCTCGACGACCGAGACCGAGATGGCCCGGAACCAGCGGCCCAGACGGAGCGCACCCATCATGAGCTGGAGCAACCCGGTGGCGAGCACCAGGACCCCCAGCACCGAGATGCCGAACTGCTGCACCGCCTGGTAGACCAGCACCGTCAGTCCGGCGGCCGGGCCGCTGACCTGCAGGCTGCTGCCCGGGAGGAACCCGGTGACCAGTCCACCGACGATACCGGTCACCAGGCCCAGCTCGGCCGGAACGCCGGAGGCGACGGCCACCCCGACGCACAGCGGCACCGCGACCAGGAAGACCACGAACGACGCGGTCAGGTCCGCCAGGAACGTCCCGCGCCTCGACGGCGGCGCATGCGCCGCCGCACTCCGAAGGGGGCTCACAGCGGCAGGAACTCGTCGGCGTGCGCGCGGTGCGCGAGCACGGTCCGGGCGTACCGGTTCGGAAAGGAACGGGCGTGGTCGAGAAGATGCTGCATCAGATACCCCCTGTGCGCCCCCTGAGCGCATCGGTCGTCAACGGTGGTGCGGAACGCTGGGTAGGTGAGGTGCACGGCGACCCGCGACGGATCGCGCCCGGGAACCGACAAGTCCCGGTTGTGATCAAGTCTCTGGACCAAATCTCAGAGCAACCTCAGAGCGCGGGTGAGACGATCTGCGCATGGACCTCGACGCTCGTCGTGTGCTGCTCGTCGAGGACGACAAGCGCCTCTCGGAGCTGCTCGTCCGCTTGCTGACCGCGGAGAGCTACGAGGTGGTATCCGTCTTCGACGGCCAGGCCGGGCTGCACCACGGGCTGACCGGCCGGTGGGACGCCCTGGTCATCGATCGCACGCTTCCCGCGCTGGAGGGGGTCGAACTGGTCCGCCGCCTACGCAGCCGTGGGATCACGACGCCGATGATGCTGCTCACCGCACGAGGTACCACCGAGGACCGGGTGGAGGGCCTCGACTCCGGCGCCGAGGACTACGTCGTCAAACCGTTCGACAGCGACGAGCTCCTGGCGCGCCTGCGCGCCCTCCTGCGCCGGCATACCGACACGTCGCCCATGATCGATCTCGGCGGGCGCCGCCTCGACGTCGCGAGCCGCCGCGTCCTGTCCCCCGGCGCCGAACCCGTCGAGCTGTCCGCCCAGGAGTGCGCGCTGCTGCGTGTCATCGCAGCCAACCCCGGCCGCGTCCGTAGCCGTGAGGAGCTCCATCGGCGGGTCTTCCAGAACGCGGACAGCCCGAACGCCGTCGACACCTACGTCTACTACCTGAGACGCAAGCTCGGCCACGGCATGATCCGCACGGTACGCGGCCTCGGCTACCGGCTCGGGCCTTCGTGAGCGCTGCGATCAGCGACCGTAGGCTGCTGCGCAGGGCGTCACTGGCCGTTGCGCTCCAGACCGGCGCAGCGGTCGCGATCGTGGTGTCCGCGGTGATCGCCCTGGTGTACGTGGTCGGTCTCGAGGCTCGGCGCGATGCGTCCGAGAACAAGCTGCATGCCAAGGTCGCCGAGGCCGGGAGCCACCACGTCACCCTGGACGGCACCGACACCGTGGTCCTGGACGGCATGCCCACCAGCTGCCCGGAGCGCCACGTGCGCGAGACCGCGGCACGCCTGCCCGACGGCCAGTCACGCGTCGATATCTGTGACAACCCGTTTCTCGCCTATGTCGGAGAAGCGGCCGACGGCACCCGCGTCACCGCCATCATGAACTTCGTCGAACAGCAGGAGGAGACCGAACGACTCGCCCGGTTCTCCCTGGCAGCCGGCGCCCTCGGCGTCCTGGCATCCGCGGCGCTCGGCTGGGCCTTCGGCCGCCGTGCCGTCCGCTCGCTGGGCGAAGCCTTGGCGTCGCAACGACACTTCGTCGCCGATGTCAGCCACGAGCTTCGGACTCCACTGGCGATCGTGCTGACCCGCGCCCAGCTTCTGCTCCGCGGAGCGGCGGTCGACCCGGCACAGCGGCTGGAGCTGGAGCAACTGGCTCAGGACGCCAAGATCGCCGCAGAGGTGGTCGACGACCTTCTTCTCACCGCGGAGATCCAGCACCGGCCGCTCCCCCGGGTGCCCGTCGACCTGAACGCCCTCGCGCAGGAGGTGCGAGCCTCGTTCGCCGCCCGGGCCGAGCTCGCGGGCCTCGACCTCGTCGTCGACGCGCGACCCGACACCAGCTACGTCGTCAAGGGCACCACCAGCGCCCTGCGCCGCGCGGTGTCCTCGCTCGTCGACAATGCGTTCGCCCACGTGCGCCCGGGCGGTCGAGTCGTCATCGCCCTGCGGTCACGCGGCACCGAAGTGGGCCTCGCCGTGATCGACGACGGCGAAGGCCTTGACCCGGCTCTCGCGCGTGAGCTGATCAAACGGTTCCGCCGCGGATCGAAGAAGGAAGCGGGCAGGATACGCCTCGGCCTCGGCCTCGCACTCGTCAACGAGATCGTCGGCGCCCACGGCGGCACGCTGACGATCGACGGCGCTCCCGGGTCCGGCGCGACCTTCGCGCTGTTGTTCCCCACGCCGGGCACCCAGGAGCGCCACCGTGCCGCGACGGGCCCCGCGACAGAGCGTGACCGGTGAGCTGCCTCCGCCGCGCAGCACTCAAGCGATCGGCCCCCGGTCGTCGCGCTATCCGCGAGGTAGCACTGCCGCGGCGATGATGACGTTGTTCACGATGGCCGCCGTGACGGTGCGCGCCACGGCCCTTGCCGCGGCGTCCGCTCCCCAGTTGCCGTCCTTGAGTTCTTCAGCGCGGGCGATGACCGGAGAGGTCCATGGGATGTCGCGGTCGAACTGAGGCAGAGTCCCGCTGCCATAAAGGAGCGCCGCGAGCGCCGCTGTGCGTTCCGTGGGCTTCTCACCGTCGACGAGCACGGCACGGACCTCGGCGAGCAGGCCGTCACGGCGGCCGGTGTCACCCTCCTGAAGCACTGAGGTCTGGAACAGGCCGAGTGTCTTCTGTGTGCGGCGGCGGAGGTCTCCGCGTTGGACGAGTCGGTCCAGCAACGGTTCACGCAAGGCGGGTCCCGTCGCAGCGAGGACCGTCTGCACACCTCGCGACTTGCGAGCGACGTAGTCCCAGCTCGAACGAAGCAGCTGGTCGGACGGAGGATTGTCGGCGACGGCCTCTACGGTCATCGTGCCGATGCGCGTGGTGCCGGTTCGGACGTGGCCGCCGAGGCCGAGGTCTGCGAGCACTGCGCCGGCGAGAACCCAGTAGAGCGTGGCCTCGCCGGCGATGTTCCCGGCACCCCCCTGGCGACCGGAGCTCGGCTGGAAGAGAAGCAAGAGAAGGTCCTCCGCCAAGGTCCGGGGCCGAAGCATGGCGGAGTCGTTCGAGTCGTTCGAGTCAGCCGAACGCGCCGGTTCTTGCTCAGTCATTGCTCGATCCCTTCTTGATGCTTCATCGGTGTCTGGCCGTCGGCCATGTCTGGGTCGGCCCCTGTTGCTCGTGCGAGCGCATTGGCGCGGACGAGGACATCCAGCTGAGCTGCGTTGTACAGCTCCGCCACCGCCTCCACGAACGTCTCCGCCGTGATGAGCTCGCTCTTGGAGAGGTGTGCGGCGGGATCGGTCAACCACGGATAGTCGATGAAGTTCTGCCTCAGGGTCCTCGCGAGCCGCTCAGCGAGCGCCCGCCGTGTCTCCTCGTCCGCATCGACTGGAAGCTGCTCGATGTCAGCGCTGAGATCACCGGAGTCAGCCTCGGCCATCTTCTGAACATCCGCGAGCGCTTCCTCGTCGTACAGCTGTGTGTAGATGTGGATCATCGAGCTGTCCGCTTCGGACAGCCGCGATGCCACGGAGGCGAATCCTGCTGGTGTGTGCGCGGGAGACTCCTCACGGAGGATCGCGGCGATCTCTCCCCGGGCCTTCGTCAAGCGTTCGATGCTCGCTTGGAGCTCGGTGTCGAGCTCACGGAGTGCATCCGGTGTGTGATCGGCTCCTGCGTTGACGTCGCCGATCGCCGAGAGCGGCACACCCAGTTCGGCGAGGCGTCGAATCCGAAGGAGACTCACGAGGTGCCCGACCCCGTACTGCTTGTATCCGTTGTAGCGACGCTCAGGTTCGTCGAGCAGCCCGACTCGGTGATAGTGACGAACCGTGTTGACCGTCGTTCCAGCCAGGTCTGCCAGCTCGCGCGTACTCCACGGCATGTCCCACCCTCTCCGCGCTCACGGAGCGCAAGCCAGCCACCTGTGTCAGCAGAAACTATGTGGTCGCCACTGTGTCAAATGATCGTCGTTGCTCAGAGCCTGCGCCCGCTGTGGGACCCGAGCCCTCTGGGTGCCGCACACCAGCAGCCGGTGTCTTCGCGGGGCCCGTGCGCCGGGTCCGGATCCACACGATCACCACGATGGCGATGAAGACGAGGCTGCTGGGGATGAGCAGCGCCGGGGTGACTGCGCCGGCCGACCGATCGAACCTGTCGGTGAGGTCGGCGTGCAAGATGAACCAGAACGTGAAGGTCATGACGTTGTAGACACCGTGCATGACCACGGCGACCTCCACTCCCCCGGTGCGCCACGTGACGAGGGCCGTCGAGACAGCGAAGATCACGTAGAACACGTTCCACCACGGGCCGCCTGCGGTATGGATCACGGCGAACACGGCCCCGGAGACGACGATGCCCAGGATGAGCGACGCCCACCGGCCGTGCACCCAGCTCCCCGCGACGCGGAAGACGAGGCCACGCAGACCGTACTCCTCTCCTGCTGCTTGCAGGGGTACCAGCAGCACGACGACGACGAACCACGCGATGAGGTCGCCGTGCGACCACACGGCGGTCGCACGCGGTTCCAGGTACTCGGTGACGGCGACCGCGGTCACGAAGAGAGGCACGACGACCGCCAGCGCGCGCCCGAACAGGTCGAAGCGAAAGCGGGATACGACCGAGTGCAGCGACGGGCCGCGCACACCGTAGAGCCGGCGCTGGATCAGCATGCTCCACGGGATGAGCAGCGCGGTGGCGGCCACGCCGGCGCCGAACGTCAGCGGGGTCAACATCTGTGGCTCGATGCCGATGAGCCCTTCGATCCAGACAGCCAGCAGGTAGAACACCTGGATCGCGCCGAACATGCCTCCGACGAGCAGGAGGATGGCGAGCAGGCCGCGACCGATTCGCCGCTCCTCCCCCGCGAGCACCCGGTGGTACTCCACACCCGGTGGAACGGGCTTCGGACTCTGGGTTCGTGATGTTGCCGATGTCATGGGTACGTCTCCGTCTCTGCCCGTCGTGCCGTCAGTTGACACCGTGTTGCCGGAACACAGTCAAGGGGTCGAAGGTCTTTTCCCGGCGAGGTTGACCCTGTTCCAGGAACACGGTCTCTACTGCGTGTGATGTCGGCGAACCGAGCCGACCGTAGAGAGGGACGCTTCAATGACCGCCATCGAGGACCTTGTCCGGAATTTTCAGGAGCTTGTGTCTCAGGTGCCTGAGATCCTCCAACCGTTCGTCATCATGCTCGCCGCCGCGATCCCGTTCATCGAGGGAGAGGTTGCGGCACTGATCGGCGTCTCTGGCGGGATCAATCCAGTCATCGCGGCCATAGCTGCCGCATCGGGCAACTTCATCTGCGTGCTGTTCGTGGTGTTCCTCAGTTCCCGGGCGCGTACCGCGGTGATGGATCGGAAGGGTCCGCGCGGCCCGGCCAAGCCCGAGTCGAAGGGACAGCGGAAGTTCAAGAAGTGGCTCGTGCGATTCGGCGTGCCTGGAGCGAGCATCCTCGGTCCGCTGGCGATCCCGACCCAGTTCACATCCGCGCTACTCGTCGCCGGCGGAACGTCGCGGGGCTGGGTGCTGCTGTGGCAGGGCGTGGCGATCGTCCTCTGGACGACGGTTTCGACAGTATCGATGTGGGCCGCGCTGACCTTCGTCGTCGGCGTGTAGCTATGACGAGTGAGCCGATCCGCTGAAGCTCGCTACCCGTACCGTGGCACGGGTAGCGGCCATCCGGTCAGATCTGGTTGGTGCCGCCGTCGACGTAGAGGTTAGAGCCGACGATGTAGCTGCTCTGTTCCGAGGCCAGGAACGCCACCGCCGCGGCAGCCTCCTCAGGCTGTCCCATACGGCCCTTGGGTACCGTCGCGGCGACGTGGTCCTTCATGGCTCGGGCGGTCTCCTCGTCGCCGAAGGAGGCGGTGCCGCCGGGGGTCTCGATCCACGCCGGCGAGACCACGTTGACGCGGATGCCCCGGCCTTTGAGCTCGGTCGACCACGTCCGCGCGAACGACCGCACCGCCGCCTTCGACGCGGAATAGGCGCCGAACGCCTCCATGCCGCGGTCGGCGGCCGTTGAACCGGTCAGGATCACCGATGCCCCCTCGTTGAGCAACGGCAGCGCCTTCTGCACCGTGAACAGCGTTCCCCGGACGTTGATCCCGAAGGTCTGGTCGAAGTGCTCCTCCGTGGTCTGCTCCAGTGTCACGAACGCACCGACCGCCGCGTTCGCCACCAGCACGTCCACCCCCTCGCCCCGTGCCCGGACGACGTCATAGAGCCGGTCCAGATCCTCCAGCCTCGAGATGTCGCCCGCCACTCCCGTGGCCTGCTGGGCCCCGATGGTCCTGACAGCGGCCTCCAGCTCGGCCTCACGTCGCCCCGTGACGAACACATACGCACCCTCGTCCGCCAGCCGCACCGCGGCCGCCAGACCGATCCCGCTGCTACCGCCGGTCACGACCGCTGTCTTGCCCTCAAGCTGTCCCATGCGACTCTCTCCGTTGCTCTCTCGGCGCCGATGCGTTCGTCATCGATACTGCACGAGCGCCGAGGTATCCTCCATAACGGATGGTCCACGATTTCTTACCGATAGTCCCAGGAGAAGAGTCTTGCTCGGCTTCAACGACCCAGTGGCAGATGCGATCAGCCTGCTCAAGCCTCGAACGGTGGTCGGGCCCAACCTCCGGGCCACGGGCGAGTGGGCGTTGCGCTTCGACACGTTCCTGCACGTGCGGATCGGCGGCCTCGTGCGCGGCACGTGCTGGCTGATCCTCGACGGGCACGAGCCGGTGCTCCTGCAGGAGGGTGACACCTTCATGCTGGGCAACCCGCCGCCCTACGTGCTGGCCAGCGCGCTCGACGCAAGCCCGCGCCCCGCGCAGCCGGTGCTGGCGCCCGACGACGGGATCGTGCGGATAGGCCCGGAGTCCGAGGACGACAGCTACCTCTGCGTCGGGCACATCGCGTTCGACGACAGCTACGCGGCCCTCCTGACCGATCTTCTGCCGCCGCTCGTGATCGTCCGCGCCGCTGACCCTCGTGGCATGCAGCTCGGGCAGCTGATCGCACTCTTGGCGACCGAGGTAGGGGCCGACGGCGCCGGTGGCCCTCTGGTGCAGAACCACCTCGCGCAGGTCCTGCTCGTGCACATGCTGCGCGCTCACGCCGGCCAGACAGACCGGCCCGCCGGCTGGCTCGGCGCACTGAACGAAGACGGCATCGGCACCGCCCTACGCGCCGTGCACGCGGACGTGGCCCACTCCTGGAGCCTCAAGGAGCTCGCCGAGATCAGCCACATGTCGCGCTCCGCGTTCGCCCGGACCTTCAAGGACCACGTCGGGGTCCCGCCACTGGAGTACCTGATCCAATGGCGCATGGGCCTCGCCCGCGACGCCCTCACTCGCGACACGCTCTCGATCTCCGACCTCGCACGAGCCACTGGCTACCAGTCCGAGAGCGCGTTCAGCACCGCGTTCCGCCGCGTGGTCGGCGCATCACCCACGAAGTTCCGCAACCAAGCACGGAAGCCGGAGCTGGCGTCTCCCGCTCGGCAGTGAGCAGGCGCTCCTCACTGAGGGACCTCATCCCTGCCCGGCGGGCACCGCCATGGCTCGGTCCAGGATCGTCGACAAGGGCTGCGGCTGAGAGTCCGCGCTCCAGGCGGTCAGCGCGGCCAAGGTGAGCATCGCAACGTCGCGCTGCTCGGGGGCACCTAAACGGTAGCCGTATCCCTGAGGCTGCTGGAGACCGGCAGGTAGGCACGGGCGCGCACCAGCAGAGAAGCGACGGCTGTCTTAGCCGCCCAGTTGTCCTCGGCGATCTCCTCGATCCCTGTCACGACCTGGAGCAGGGAATCTGGGTCCGCGCGGACCTCCGCGGCGCGGGCCGGCTGGGACCGGTAGCCCGACATGATGAACGCGGAACTGTCGGCCATTACATGGATCTGTCGCAGACCCTCACGGAACCGGTATGCAGGCGAATCGGGGGTCCAGGACATAGGTAACGCGTCTCCCAGTGGGACCGCGACGGCTTTCTCGGCGGGCAGCGCTCGGGCCACCGACATAACGAATATCACTGCACAGGTTGTCGAAACTCGAGATCTAGCCATATTGAGACCGTCATGAATCATGCAGAACGCGACCCTGTGGCAGACGAGCGAAACATCAGACGGCAAAAGACAGGGATCGAGGTCAGCACACCTTCTCAAGGCCGTCAACATTGCTGTCCTTTACAAAATCAATGACATCAGAGGAATCAGGGTCTCCTCCTGCCTGAACTCGCAGCACCTCGCTGCCATCGACTTGCCCTGGGAAAAGTATCACGGGCGCGCCAGCCCGACCTGAACCTTCCGTGCCAGCATATATGCGACCATTGCCGAATTCAAAGTATCCATCGATCGACACTGAGCCGTCACCATACAACTCGGAGTGACTCCAGACATATGGGGCAGGAAAGTTGCACGTGAAGAATTCACCCTCGGAACCGAACCAAATTTGCACCTGATCGCCCTGCTCATCATTAGTCCGGACCCATACCCCAGATAGGTCTTCGGGCGTCATGTCAACAGGAGTTCCCATGTCGACCGGAAACTCAAGCGGGGCACAGCCTGCGAGCGCTACGGCGACTGCAGCCGCCGAGGCTACCCTCCCCGTCCGACCGGTGCTAGTTCCCTTGATAGTCATATGTGTACCTTTCATACCACACGAATTCCTGTGACACCCTTCCCCCGAAGGAACCATTCGCGATCCAGTTCTTTGCCCGATCAGTATCCGGACTGTTGTATCCAAAGCGCGTCGCGGAGGCAAGCGTCGTGTCGTTGGTTACCCGGTACTGGATAGTCGCAGTCCGTCAACTACCGTCTCCACCATCGGACGTGATCGCTGTCGGTCTTGCGAGTAATTCGTGCGAACCCAGTAGCGCAATGGCAATGTTCTCATACTCGCCATTGCCGTTATATTCGCTTTCGAGATGGGTCCGAACATCCGCCCAAGAGGTTCTTCCGCATGCTTCCATCGTATGCCTGAAATCGTGCACGGAAATGTTTTCCACCAGCCCAATTGGAAGTGTCGGCAGTGGATTCGACCGTGGCCGGCATGGGCTTGGGCTTCTCCTTGGCCTTGGTGATGCTCCCGCCCTTGCCGTAGTTGCAGGAGTACCCGGCCTCGCAGACCTCCCGCATGCCAGTCGGGTCAGTGAACGTGGTCGGGTTGTTGTGGCTGTACGCGTACCCGTTCCACTGCTGCGGGTCGGTGAGATCCATGATCGGGTCCACGGAGATGAACTTACCCAGCAGCGGGTCATACATCCGAGCGCCTATAGCGGTGAGGCCGGTGGCGTCGACGGGCTTGTCAAGGAAACCGTGCTCGCCGGACTAGTCACCGCCCCCTCAGCAGGCGGTACACACCATGCAAAGGAGGGGCGTCACTCCGGCGGCTCGCGGCGCACCCGACCAGCCTTGATTGCGACCGCCAAGGCAAACTCGGTGCCGTACACAAGGAGGTGAGCCGCCAGGCCCGCCACGGCTCCGAACTGGAGAGATAGTGCGACCGCCGCCAGAACCGCCAGGACGACTGCGGCCACCATGAACGGCACACTGCGCAGCGCTCTGGGGATTCGCACCAGCGTGACAGCTGTTGGTTTCACTCGGTCAACGATCCACAGGAATCCGAGCGTGCCGGAGATAGTCGATGCTGGTGCCATAATTGCGACAAGATTTGGCATATCCATCACTGCGGCCACGATTGTCACGGCGACACATAATGCGAATATGCCGACGGTCTGAATAAAGTGCCGTGCCGCGTTTGCTCGACTGATGAACAGAGCCTCGCGTTCAGAGTCTTTCCGACGCTCCTTCGTCATGGCTCAGCACCACCCGAGCCCACCGCGGAGCCACCGACCCACCCGCCGAGACCGAGCATCAGGTCGCTGACGTACGGCGTGCTCTCCATACCAATCTTGCGCCGCGGTGAACGCCTGACCGGTCGTGGTCCAGCCTTCGAGGTCGCCGATCTCGTCACCGCGTGGGCCAACGAGGGGGACGCGGACAGCTGCGGCGTCATCAGGCACGCCACGTCCCCGGACCTGCCGTCCAAGGACACTGCGTTCCCAGCAGTTCCAAAGGTTGCCAATGTGAAACAGCCCTGGATGCAGTTTCGGACGCCATTCGACCACCAAGTGCATTTTCACATCTGTACATGTGACGTAGGCGATGGTTGCTATCAAATGTTCGACCGTCCCGTTGGCTCATAAGATCGCAAGAATGACCCATACGTATGCGGAGCCAAATATCGAGAACAGAACTCCACTAATAAGTGCCCCTCGCCGAAAATTATACCCACGAGGATCTACTGGAAACATATCTTCGATAAAGCTCTCCGGAATCCGATCGACGATCCGCTTAGCAAGATCTCCCATCTGCCTGTGGAATATGGCGTCAACAATTCCTGCGATCACGAATACCACTCCCAGACCTAGAAGGAGCAGCCGTGCGTTGTCTTCCATGTTAAAACCCACCTAGTGCGCCGTTATCGTGAAGCCACGCTGGTAGTGAACACCGTGTCGGAATCCAAATCTCGGCGAGTACCCCAAACCTGCCGACCCAATCACACCTGGCCCGATAACAGCAGATCCGGATACGGTCATCAGCCCAATCGACGTCGACCCCGCGACGCCCGAATACGAGCCAGGGCTGATCCCGTTGCCGATACCAATTCCTGCACTAACCCCCAGCTCCGCACCTCCACCCCACGAACCGTCGGCATAGGGACCATGCTTACTGTCGTAACCGAGCGCACCGTCCAAGCAGCCGATGACACATCCGCCAGCATTTACCTCAACATTGTATCTGGGTGCAAAGATATCGAGGCCAGTCTGCTGGAAGAAAAATCCTCGCCAGTAGTGGACGCTCCCAGCCTGCGTAGCACCTCGCATGCCTCCAGGCGATGCCAGCCTTGTACCGGCATAGAATGCCGCGCTCTTTTGTGCAGCTATCGTCGCCTTGCGGGCACGCTCTGCTCGCGCCTTTGCGGCGATAACACGCGCTCGAGCAAGTTCAGCCTGAGCCGACCGAATGTCCTGCAGGGCACGCTGCCTGGGGTCGGCTGGAACAATCATCGGTGCCGGCCGGAAGATGCTGTAGGTACGACTGTGCCTGATCCCAGAAGCAATATCCCAGATGGTGGGCTTTGGCTTGGGCCTCTTCTTGGCCTTGGTGATGCTCCCGCCCTTGCCGTAGTTGCAGGAGTACCCGGTCTCGCAGACCTCCCGCATACCGGTCGGGTCGGTGAAGGTGGTGGGGTTGTTGTGGCTGTACGCGTACCCGTTCCACTGCTGCGGGTCAGTCAGATCCATGATCGGGTCCACGGAGATGAACTTACCCAGCAGCGGGTCATACATCCGAGCGCCTATAGCGGTGAGGCCGGTGGCGTCGACGGGCTTGTCGAGGAAACCGTGCTCGCCGGTCCAATTACCGTCTGCGCCGCCACCCGCCCCCGGCTGGGACGCCTGCGGGCCGCGGGGCTTGCCATAGGGGTCCGTATAGCGATGCACGCGCTGCCCGGGCCCGTCCACGTTCGGGACCTGCACCGTGCCGGTGCCCTGCTGGTCGGAGATGATCGTGTCCACGTCACCGAAGTTGTACCCCGTACGCGTCGCGATCGTCATCCCGCCGAACGCGTAGTACCGCTGCCCGGAGACACTCCCCGTCGAGTGATCCAGGGTGGGCTCCTGATGCCCGAGGTACAGCGTCGTGGCATCATCCTGGGTCCGCAGGACGCGTTTCCCGTCAGCGGTGTAGACGTAGCCGTCGGCGTCGTCCTGCTCCACGGTGGAGACAGCCCCGTCCCCGTCGGCATCCTCAGCAACCGTAGCGAGCTCGCCCTCAGCATCCCAGGACAGCTCCTGGAGCGGCAGTCCTGCGTGCTCACGACCCGTCATGTTCCCGGCGTCGTCATAGGCGAAACTACTGGTCCCGGTCTGGTCACCGGTGTGCTCGACCTGGGTAACGCCATGCGGCTGACTCCCGGCGGCGCCGCCCGCAGCCGGGTAGTCGTACGTATTGGTCGTGTCACCACCGGACCCGACAGCGTGCTCGACCACACTGGTGCGGTTGCCCTACCGAGTCGTGGGAGTACGAGTGCCAGTAGGCGGCCGCACCTCCCAGGATCCCCGACGAAGGGGCCGTGCCGCAGCCGGCGGTGGCCGGGGTCCATGCCTCGATCAGGCGGCCGAGGCCGTCGTAGTCGTAGCACTGGCGATCGTGTGCGCGGCCTCCGAGGTTGGCTGCGGGGGTGTCGAACACACTGGTCAGGTTACCGGCGTGATCCCACGTGTAGGACGCGCGCCGCACATCCACCGCCACACCCGAGGGGTCCTCAGCCACGACGGTGGTCTTCTTCAGCCGGTTGGTGCCGAACTCGTAGTCCCAGTCCTGCACGTAGGCGTGCGTGTTCCCGAGGGAGAAGCGGGCGGGTTCCCCGGTGGGTTTGTAGTCCGCGGCAGCCACATAGATGCCGCCACGGTCGCTGGCCAGTCCACGCGGCCGGTCGGCCGCGTCGTAGTACGTCTTCAACGTCTCGGACGGGATACCGCCACCGAACTGGTAGTTAGCGGTCTCGGGAAGTCCGGAGACCGTGTACCCGTACGTCGTCGTCCATGACCGTGCGAGCTCGCCCAGGTCCGTGCCGTTCACGCTCTGCGGGATCGTGGTCGTGGTCGCCGTGGGCTGACCGTGGACCTCGTATCCGTCCACGGTCGTGACGATCTCGCTCTGGTCCGTGCCGGTGCCGACGTACCGCGTCGCGGACGCCGGCTGGCCCGGCACTCTAGTTCCGTCGCCGAGCAGGTCGTACGTCCACTCGGCGCGCACGGTCCCGCTCGTTCCGCCTTCACGCATGCTGGTCTTGCGCCCGAGCGCGTCGTACGTGTAGCCGAGGACCTGGCCGCGCGCGTCGGTCGTGGTCTTCACGCGCCCGAGAATGTCGTAGGCGGTCAACGCCTCGCCCTTGTCGGGGTCCGTGGTGCGCGTCTGACGGCCGCGCAGGTCGTACTCGTACGTCCACCGGTTTCCGGCGTCGTCCACGGCACGGGTGAGCCGGTCGGCGGCATCGTAGGTGTACGTCGTCGCGACGTAGCCGGAAGCTGGCGTGGTACCCGTGTGCTGCCGGATCGTCCTCGTGCGCCCCCGCGCATCGGTGATCGTGGTGGTGGGGGTGCCGCCGGCGGGAGGAGTAACGAGCGTGCGGTCTCCACGGTGCTGGGTGCGGGTCTCCCATTTCAGGACGTAGGTGCCGTTGTCGTAGTCCTCGGCGTCCTCGTCCACCTGGAACCGTTCCCGGGTCGGCCGGCCTGCGCCGTCGTACTCGGTCAAGGTGCGCCCGGGTACCGCCGCCGACGTCGTCACGAGTCCGAAGGCAGGGTCACCGGTCGTATGCCAGGCATGGTTGTTCAGCGTGGCCAGCCCGCGCGTGTCGTAGGTGGTGTCGGTGATGACGCGGCCCGTGGCCAGGTCCGACGCCGACGGCACCTGAGTCTGGCGTTCACGCAGCAGTCCGTCGTAGATCGTGAAACTCGTGCGGTAGCCGGACCCGTCGGACGTGAGCGTCTGGGTGCGCACCCCGTTCACGCCGGTGTCACGCACGCCATACCAGTACTTGACCGACGCCGTGTCCTCACCCCTCACACGCCCGGGCTTCCACAACTGTGCCAGCCGGCCAAGCGCGTCATACGAGCCCTCGGTCACGCGCTGGCCTTCGCCGGCGAGGCGTCGAGCAGCTCGTGGTCGACGGCGTCGGTCAGGATCGACGACAGTGTCTGATAGGCCGAGTACAGCGCGCCACGTCCGTCGGACTTCTCCTGTCCATGCCACGTCCGTGACCGCGCCTCCGCAAGTGTCGCGGCCAGCTTCGTGTACCAGCTCGTCACATCGAGTCGGGTCAGGTCAGGTTCTTCAGCGGAATGTCGACCAGTTCGGGAAGGATGTGGCTTCCAGGGGCCGACTCATACCGAATCCGCTCGTCGTTGAGCCAGGCCTCGGCCGCCAGCTTGTCCCCGAAGGAACGGGTGTGCTTTTCCGTGTCTGGGCCGCTGTACCGTGCCCGGACGCTCGTGACCTTGCCGGTCACCGGGCTCGTGTGCTCCCCAGGAGTTCGAAGGTGCGACGGGAAGGTCTGCTGCGGTGGGTCCGCTCACCGACCAGGTGCACACACCGCGCCAGCCGGCCTCGCTGGGACTTCGGCTGGCCTCACGAGGCCACTCCTGTCCACTTCCGTCCCGCGGGCCCGAAAGAGAATTAGCAGGTCAGGGGACATTTCCCCAGTTCAGGGACCTGCCACCTGACCTGCTAGATCCTCAGACGTTCTTCCGACGTCTGAGCCTGCGGTTCCGCTACGGGCGCGTGCCTCGTTCCTCAGCCCGCACCCTGCGCTGCACCTCCGGCTCAGACGTTGAACCCCAGCATCCGCAGCTGCTCCTTGCCGTCGTCCGTGATCTTCTCCGGACCCCACGGCGGCATCCAGACCCAGTTCACGCGGAACCCGTCCACGATGCCCTCGAGCGCCTGCGCGGTCTGGTCCTCGATCACGTCCGTCAGCGGGCAGGCCGCCGACGTGAGCGTCATGTCGATGGTCGTGTGGTTGTTCTGGTCCACCTGGATGCCGTACACCAGGCCCAGGTCGACGACGTTGATGCCCAGCTCGGGGTCGATCACGTCGCGCATCGCTTCCTCGACGTCCACCGCGGTGGTGGGCGAAGGGCCCACCCCGTCAGCGGGAGCGGCCGGGGCTTCCTGCCCGACCTCGGTGCTCGCCTCAGTCATCGGTCTCTCCTCACCTCGTTGCCAGCGCGCCACTGCGCGCCAGCGAGTCCTTGAGCGCTGCCCAGCCGAGCAGCGCGCACTTGATTCGCGCGGGGTACTGCGACACGCCGGTGAAGGCCGCCGCGTCACCGAGTGCGTCCTCGGCCTCGTCGTCGTCCAGGCCCTTGCCGCGGGACGACATCAGGTCGTGGAACAGCCCGTCGAGCCGCGCCACCTCGGCGAGGGGTACGCCCTCCACCAACGATGTCATGACCGACACGGACGCCTGGGAGATGGAGCATCCCTGCCCCTCCCACGAGACGCCCGCCACCGTGCCCTCCGGCGTGACGTCGACCCGGAGGGTCACCTCGTCACCGCACGTCGGGTTCACCTGGTGCGACTCCCCCGCGAGGTGCCCGTGGCCCGCCGCGAGGTCGACGAGCCCGTGGCCCACCGGACGCTTCGCGTGGTCCAGGATCACCTGCTGGTACATCTGCTCGAGCGTGCTCACGACGCTGCCTCTCTCGATCTTCCCAACAGTCTTGCCGAAGTTCTCACTCTGCTCCGAAGAACGCGCGGACCCCCGCCAACGCTTCCCGGAACGCCACGACCTCTTCGACCGTCGTGTAGACCGACGCCGACGCGCGCGCCGTCGCTGCCACGCCGAACCGGCGGTGGAGCGGCTGCGCGCAGTGGTGCCCCACCCGGACGGCGATTCCCTTGTCGTCGAGCACCTGTCCGACGTCGTGCGCGTGCACGCCGTCGACCACGAACGAGACCACGGCGAGGCGATCGGCCGTATCGAGCGGTCCGATGACCCGGACGCCCGGGATCTCGGCGATCTTCAGCATCTCCGCCGCGAGCTCGGTCTCGTGCCGGGCGACGCCGGCCATGCCGAGCTCGTCGAGGTACTGCGCGGCGCAGCCCATGCCGACCGCCTGCGCGACCATCTGGGTGCCCGCCTCGAACCGCTGCGGCGGCGGCGCGTAGGTGGTGCTCTCCATGGTCACCACCTCGACCATGGACCCGCCGGTGACGGTGGGCGGCATGGCCTCGAGCAGCTCGCGCCGCCCGTACAAGGCGCCGACGCCGGTGGGCCCGAGCATCTTGTGCCCGCTGAACGCGGCGAAGTCGACGCCGAGCTCGTGGAGGTCCACGGGCATGTTCGGCACCGACTGGCACGCGTCGAGCACCGTGAGGGCGCCCACGCGCTGGGCGGCCGCGACGAGCGCCGCGACGGGCGCGACGGCCCCGGTCACGTTCGACACGTGCCCGAACGCCAGCACCTTGGTGCGCTCGGTGAGGAGCGCGTCGAGGTTCGACAGGTCGAGCCTGCCGTGGTCCGTCACCGGGATCCAGCGCAGGGTGGCGCCGGTGCGGGCGCACAGCTCCTGCCACGGGACGAGGTTGGCGTGGTGCTCCGCCTCGGTGACGAGGATCTCGTCACCGGGCGCGAGCCGGAACCGCGCGGCGGCTTCCCCCCCGCGACCGAGGGTCGCGTTGGAGAAGGCGTAGGCCACGACGTTGATCGCGGCCGTGGCGCCCGGCTGCCAGACGATCTCGTCGTCGTCCGCGCCGACGAACGCGGCGACCGCCGCACGCGCCTGCTCGAACGCCTCGGTGGCCTCCTCGGCGAGCTGGTGCGCGCCGCGGTGGACCGCTGCGTTGCGCTGCTCGTAGAAGTCCACCTCGGTGTCGAGGACGACCTGCGGTTTCTGGGACGTCGCGGCGGAGTCCAGGTACACGAGGGGTTGACCGCCCCGCACCGTGCGCTCGAGCAGCGGGAAGTCCGCCCGAACGGCGGCCAGCTCGGTCGTCGAGATCTCGGTCTCGACGGACGCGACCGCCGGGGTGGCGTCGCCCGGGGCGGTGCCGCCCGGACGCACGGTGTCGGTGGTGGTCATGGTGTCCCTTCGCGATACGTCAGCAGTGGATCAGGCCGAGACCGTCTTGTTCGCGCCGAGGTACTTGTCGTAGCCCTCTTCCTCGAGGCGGTCGGCCAGCTCGGAGCCGCCCTCCTCGGCGATCTTGCCGTCGACGAAGACGTGCACGAAGTCGGGCTTGATGTAGCGCAGGATGCGCGTGTAGTGCGTGATGAGGAGGATGCCGATGTCGGTCTCCTCCTTGGCGCGGTTCACGCCCTCGGACACGACGCGCAGCGCGTCGACGTCGAGGCCGGAGTCGGTCTCGTCGAGGATCGCGAAACGCGGCTTGAAGAGCTCCATCTGCAGGATCTCGTGGCGCTTCTTCTCACCACCGGAGAAGCCCTCGTTCACGGAGCGCTCGGCGAAGGCCGGGTCCATGCGGAGGTTCTCCATCGCGCCCTTGACCTCCTTGCCCCAGGTGCGGAGCTTGGGGGCCTCGCCGGAGATGGCGGTCTTGGCGGTGCGCAGGAAGTTGGCGACCGACACACCGGAGACCTCGACCGGGTACTGCATGGCGAGGAAGAGGCCGGCGCGGGCGCGCTGGTCGACGGTCATCTCCAGCAGGTCCTCGCCGTCCAGCGTGGCGGTACCCGAGGTGACCGTGTACTTGGGGTGGCCGGCGAGCGCCGACGCAAGGGTGGACTTGCCGGAGCCGTTGGGTCCCATGATGGCGTGGGTCTCACCGCTGGCGATGGTCAGGTCGACACCGCGCAGGATCGGCTTGGGGCCTTCCTTGGTCTCGACGCTGACGTGCAGGTCGCGGATCTCGAGGGTGGGCATATCGGTTACTCCAGGGGTAGCTTGCGAAGTCAGTTGTTCAGGAGACGGGCACGGTGACGTCGATGTCGACGAGCACCTTGTCGCCGTCGATGGTCACCGGGTAGACGGGCACCGGGCGCACCGCCGGAAGCTGGAGGGGCTGGCCGGTCCGCAGGTCGAACTGGGAGCCGTGCAGCCAGCACTCCACGAGGGTGCCCTCCACCTCGCCGTCGGACAGCGAGACGGCGCCGTGGGAGCAGATGTCCGAGATGGCGTGGTACGTGCCCTCGGCGTCGCGCGCCACGGCGACCGGGACCGGGGCCCCGTCGGCGCCGTCGAGCTCGACGAGCATCGCTTCCTCCGGGCCCAGGTCGTCGGTCATGCAGGCGAGCTGTGCGGTCATGCGCTCGGAGCCACCTCGGCCTCGGTGGGCACGACGGACGGTGCCCCGGTGATCACGCTCATCGACTTCTCCAGCTCGGCCTCGATGGAGGCGAGCAGGCGCTCCTCGACGGACGGGACGCCGATCTCGTGGATGAGCTCGGCGAAGAAGCCGCGCACGACGAGACGACGGGCCTCGATCTCGGGGATGCCCCGGGCCTGGAGGTAGAAGAGCTGCTCGTCGTCGAACCGGCCGGTGGCGCTGGCGTGGCCGGCGCCGGCGATCTCGCCGGTCTCGATCTCGAGGTTCGGCACGGAGTCCGCGCGCGCGCCGTCCGACAGGACGAGGTTGCGGTTGAGCTCGTAGGTGTCGGTGTTCTCGGCGGCGGCCCGGATCAGGACGTCGCCCACCCACACGGTGTGCGCACCGGAGCCCTGCAGGGCGCCCTTGTAGGTCACGCGGGACTTGCAGTCCGGCACCGCGTGGTCCACGAAGAGGCGGTGCTCCTGGTGCTGGTTCGTGTCCGCGAAGTAGAGGCCCACCATCTCGACCTCACCACCGGCGGCGGTGAACTCGGCGTCCGGGGTGACGCGCACGACGTCGCCGCCGAACGTCACGACCACGTGCTTGAGCTTCGCGTCGCGCCCGATGCGGGCCCGGTGCGAGGAGGCGTGCACGGCGCCGTCGGCCCAGTCCTGGACGCTGACGACGGTGAGCTGCGCGCCGTCCTCGACGACGATCTCGACCGTCTCGGCGAGCGTGCCGCTGCCGTCGTGGTCCAGGACCACCACTGCCTCGGAGTGCCGCTCTGCGCGGACCAGCACGTGGGCCGCCGTCGCGTCCTTCGACACGCCGGTCAGGCGCACCGAGGTGACGTCGGAGGCCACGGCCTCCTTGGGGACGGTCACGATCGTGGCCTGCTCGAAGGCGTTCCACGCGGTGACGGCCGTGCGGTCGCCGGGCTGGCCGGCGGTGCCGAGGCGGGCGTCGTCGCGGGCGACGGTCTCCACCTGGACCTCGGGGGCCGCGGTCACCTGGACCGTGACGCCCGAGGTACCGAGGTCCGCCTGGAACAGCGGCTGGAGGCGGTCGGCCGGGGAGAAGCGCCACTCCTCCTCGCGCCCGTTGGGGATGGGGATGTCGTCCAGCGAGAACGACGTGCGGCGCTCGGCGCGCGAGCCCTGGGGCTTGACGGCGCCGTGCGTGTGGGCGCCGTCGGCAACAGCGCGCGTGTGATCGGTCGTGAGAGTCATATCAGCCGACGGACCCTTCCATCTGCAGCTCGATGAGGCGGTTGAGCTCGAGTGCGTACTCCATGGGCAGCTCGCGCGCGATGGGCTCGACGAACCCGCGCACGATCATGGCCATGGCCTCGGTCTCTTCCATACCTCGGGACATGAGGTAGAACAGCTGGTCCTCGCTCACCCGCGAGACCGTGGCCTCGTGGCCCATGGACACGTCGTCCTCGCGGACGTCCACGTAGGGGTAGGTGTCGCTGCGGGAGATCTGGTCGACCAGCAGCGCGTCGCAGAGGACGTTGGACGCGGAGTGGGAGGCACCCTCGAGCACCTGGACCAGGCCGCGGTAGGACGTGCGGCCGCCGCCGCGCGCCACGGACTTGCTCACGATCGACGACGACGTGTTCGGCGCCGCGTGCACCATCTTGGCGCCGGCGTCCTGGTGCTGGCCCTCGCCCGCGAAGGCGATGGACAGCGTCTCGCCGCGGGCGTGCTCGCCCAGCAGGTAGATCGCCGGGTACTTCATGGTGACCTTCGAGCCGATGTTGCCGTCGACCCACTCCATCTGGGCACCCTCAGCGGCCGTGGCGCGCTTGGTGACCAGGTTGTACACGTTGTTCGACCAGTTCTGGATCGTCGTGTAGCGCACGCGGGCGTTCTTCTTCACGATGATCTCGACGACCGCGGAGTGCAGGGAGTCCGACGTGTAGATCGGCGCCGTGCAGCCCTCGACGTAGTGCACGTACGAGCCCTCGTCGGCGATGATCAGCGTGCGCTCGAACTGGCCCATGTTCTCGGTGTTGATCCGGAAGTAGGCCTGCAGCGGGATCTCCACGTGCACGCCCGGCGGCACGTAGACGAAGGAGCCACCCGACCACACGGCCGAGTTCAGCGCGGAGAACTTGTTGTCGCCCGCCGGGATGACGGTGCCGAAGTACTCCTGGAAGAGCTCCGGGTAGTCGCGCAGGCCGGTGTCGGTGTCGACGAAGATGACGCCCTGCTCCTCCAGGTCCTCACGGATCTGGTGGTAGACGACCTCGGACTCGTACTGGGCGGCGACGCCCGCGACGAGGCGCTGCTTCTCGGCCTCGGGGATGCCGAGCTTGTCGTACGTGTTCTTGATGTCGTCGGGCAGGTCCTCCCAGGAGGTGGCCTGCTTCTCCGTGGACCGCACGAAGTACTTGATCTTGTCGAAGTCGATCCCCGACAGGTCGGAGCCCCAGCTCGGCATGGGCTTCTTGCCGAAGAGGCGCAGCGCCTTGAGCCGCTGGTTCAGCATCCACTCGGGCTCGCTCTTCAGCGCCGAGATGTTGCGGACCACCTCTTCGCTCAGGCCGCGCTGCGCGGACATGCCCGCGGCGTCGCTGTCGTGCCAGCCGTACTCGTAAGAGCCGATGCTGGCGATGATCTCATCGTCGGAGCGCTGCTCTGGCGCTTGCGTTTCTGCGCTCATCACTTTCCTTCGGTGGGGGTCGTCGCGGGGATGTTCGTCGCGGGGGTTGGCAGAGGGAGGTTCACGGGGATGTTCGTCGTGCAGGCGTGCGCGCCACCGGCGATGGTCGCGAGGCGCTGGACGTGCGAGCCCAGCAGCTCGCTGAACGCGCGGGCCTCCTGCTCGCACAGCTCGGGGAACTCCTCGGCCACGTGCTGGACCGGGCAGTGCCCCTGGCAGAGCTGGACCGCTCGCGCCACGGTGCCGGCCGTCGGGCCGGTCAGCGGAGCGGGAACGGGCCGGACCGAGGCGGCATAACCGTCGGCGGACAGCAGCTGGACGAGCTGGGCGGCCCGGCCCTCTGCGGTGTCGGCGGTGAGGTGCGGTGCGTAGCTGCGCGCGACGGCGTCGAACCGCTCCTTGGCGAAGCCGTGCACCGCCTCGCTGCCGCCCGTCTCTCGCAGGAACCGCAGGACCTGCCGGGCGATCTCCTGGTAGCCGCCGGCCAGCTCGGACTGGCCGCCGCCCGTGACGACGTACCGCCGTGCGGGACGTCCGCGCCGGGGGACGCCCGACCGGGAGGCCTCGTGCACGGTGATCTTGCCGTCCTCCTCCAGGAGGGTCAGGTGCCTGCGCACAGCCGGGGCCGTGAGCTCGAGGACGGCCGCGAGGGCGCCGGCGGTGACCGGGCCACGGGACGCGACGAGCTCGAGCACTCGCCGGCGGGTGGTGCCATCGGTCTCGTGGCTCGCCACGTGCCCGACCGGCACCTGTGTCGGTGCGCTCATGCTGGTCACCTCCCTCACGTCGGTCCGGAGGCATGCTTCACCCCCGGCACGCCTTCCTAGACGCCAATGCTTTTGAGAACATCCTTGTTCCCTAATTCGAGATGCGCAAGGAAGGCGAGCCTCAGTTCGGGTCGATCGCGACACATCTCACACGCACGGTCCACACCCGGGTCACGTAGTGCGACGACGTCCCCCGCGACGCCGCCTACGATTGTGCGGTGCCCCTGTCCGACGCGCCCGCGATCGACCCCGCCCAGGCGGCCACCGCAGGCGCCGCACCACATCGTCCTGCCGGTGCCGCCGCCGAGGTCGCCGTGGAGGTGCGCGGTCTCGTCAAACGCTACGACGGCCGCGCGGTCGTCGACGGCCTCGACCTGGTCGCTCGCCCGGGCGCCGTCACCGCCGTCCTCGGCCCCAACGGTGCGGGCAAGACGACCACCATCGAGTGTTGCGAGGGCCTGCGCTCGCCCGACGGCGGCACCGTCCGGGTCCTGGGCCGCGACCCCGTCGCCGACGCGCGTGCCCTGCGCCCACGCGTCGGCGTCATGCTGCAGGACGGCGGCCTGCCCACCGGGGTGCGCGCGCTGGAGCTGCTGCGCCACGTCGCCGCCATGTACGCGACGCCCCGCCCGGTGGACGAGCTCGCCGAACGGCTGGGCCTGCACGGCTTCGCCCGCACCACGGTCCGCCGCCTGTCCGGCGGGCAGCGCCAGCGGGTCGCGCTCGCAGCGGCGGTCGTCGGGCGCCCCGACGTCGTCTTCCTCGACGAGCCCAGCGCCGGCATGGACCCCCAGAGCCGGCGCGCCGTCTGGGAGCTGGTGCGGGAGCTGCGCGCCGACGGCGTAGCGATCGTCCTGACCACCCACCTGATGGACGAGGCGGCCGACCTCGCCGACCACGTCCACATCGTGGACCACGGACGCCTGATCACCTCCGGCAGCGTCCGCGAGCTGACCGACGGGGACGGCACCGGGCCGGGCTCGATCCGCATCGAGGCAACCCCGGGCCTGAACCTGAAGACCCTCCTCACCACCCTCCCCCCTCCGTTGAGTGCTGGGTATTTGTCGGGCCAGCAGGCGTCGGACCAACAAATACCCAGCATCGGCAGCCTGCGCGCCAACCCAGTGCTGCCCGCCTACGGCGCCATGAAGCGGGGCGTGAACAGCCTCACCGAG
>NZ_JBEZZF010000039.1:0-52752 GCF_040639055.1 Promicromonospora sp. NPDC023987
TCCGGGGAGAACACGATCCCCGCGCCCGGGTGCTCGGCCCGCATCCGCTCGGTGAAGCCCACCGGGATCGTCGACTTCACCACGATCGTCGCGTCGGGCGCCACCTGCAGCACCTGACCGATCACCGACTCCACCGACGAGGTGTCGAAGAAGTTGCTCACCTCGTCGTAGTTTGTCGGCGTCGCCACGACCACGACCTGCGCACCGGTGTAGGCGGCCGAGGCGTCCAGCGTCGCGGTGAGGTCGAGCTCCTCCGTGGCCAGGTACTCCTCGAGCTCCGCATCCACGATCGGGCTCTTGCGCTCGTTCACCAGCGCGACCTTCGAAGCATCCACGTCCACCGCCCACACCTGGTGGTGCTGTGCGAGCAGGACGGCGTTCGACAGGCCGACATAGCCTGTACCGGCAACAGCTATCTTCATGGGCGAATCCTCTCACGGCGTGTTTGTGAAGGGCGGTGTTCACAAACACCGCCCTTGTCGGGCGTCCTTCGGTTCAGGCCGCTGGTGGGCGGAACCGGCAACCCCGATGACCAGCGGGCATCTCGGAGAGCGCTACAGTAAACAGCCGCCCTGCGTGCGTTCGCGGTGGCGGCACGGGACCTGGGCTGACCAGGGCCCTGCCCGAGTCATCCCGTCAGAGGAAAGCATGCCAGAAACAGCCGGCCCGTCGGCCATCGTGATCATCCCTGCCCGTGGTGGTTCGCAGGGGGTCCCGCTGAAGAACCTGGCGCGGGTCGACGGCATCACGCTCGTCGGCCGGGCGGTCCAGGCCGCGTCGGCAGCCCCGTCGGTAGCGACCGTCATCGTCTCGACGGACCACGACGAGATCGCGGCCGAGGCGAGATCGCACGGAGCCCGTGTGGTGGTCCGCCCCGCGGAGATCGCCGGGGGGACCGCGTCGTCGGAGTCCGCGCTGCTGCATGTCCTCGAGCGGGTCGAGGCCGGTGACGGGGATCTGCCCCCGCAGGAGATCCCGCCCGTCACCGTACTGGTGCAGTGCACCTCTCCGTTCATCGATCCCGCAGACCTGGACGCGGCCGTCCGGGCCGTCGCCGGGGGCGAGAAGGACGTGGTCGTCGCCGTCTCGGAGACGCACGACTTCCAGTGGCGGATCGACGACGGCGTGGCGAGCCCTGTGGGCCACACCACCGAGTACCGTCCACGGCGTCAGGAGCGGGCCCCGCACTACCGGGAGACCGGTGCCTTCTACGTGATGCGCACGGACGGGTTCCGGGAGAGCAGGACGCGGTTCTTCGGTGACGTCGGCATCCAGCCGGTCGCCTCGGAGTGGGCCATCGAGATCGACGAGCCGCGTGACCTCTGGCTCGCGCGCCAGCTCGTGGACCAGAGCGTCGAGGCCGCGCCAGAGCCGCTGGACGTCGACGCACTGGTGACGGACTTCGACGGCGTGCACACCGACGATCACGCCTACGTCGACCAGGACGGGACCGAGCAGGTCAGGGTGAGCCGCGGCGACGGGATGGGCATCTCCCTCCTGCGGCGCACGGGCATCCCGATCCTGATCCTGTCGACGGAGACCAACAAGGTCGTCGCCTCCCGCGCGAGCAAGCTGCGCGTCGAGGTGCTGCACGGCGTCGAGGACAAGGCCACCGCGCTGCGCGGCTGGCTCGCTGAGCGCGGTCTCGACCCGGCACGGGTCGCGTACGTCGGCAACGACGTCAACGACCTGCCCGCCATGGCGGCCGTCGGATGGCCGATCGCGGTCGCCGACGCGCGTCCCGAGGTGAAGACGCAGGCCAGGATCGTGCTGTCCCGCGACGGCGGGAACGGTGCGGTGCGTGAGGTCTGTGACCGTATACTCGCATCGCGTCCGGGTGAAGTCGCTCTGAGGGCCGGCACCGCCCAGGCTCCCGCCGTCACCGGATAGCCATCGACGACCCGTACGAGCACTACCCTGTGCATGACATCTTCGGAAGGACCTCGATATGAGCGCGACGAACGCGCAGCCCACGCCGGTCGCCATCGGCGAGCACCAGGTGGGCGCCGACCAGCCGGTCTACGTGATCGGCGAGATCGGCATCAATCACAACGGTGACGTCGAGATCGCCAAGAAGCTGATGGACGTCGCGGTCGAGGCCGGGTGCCAGGCCGTGAAGTTCCAGAAGCGCACTCCGGAGATCAGCACTCCGAAGGACCAGCGCGACAAGATCCGTCAGACGCCCTGGGGCGAGATGACGTACCTCGAGTACAAGTACAAGGTCGAGTTCGAGGAGCCGGAGTACACGGAGATCGACGCGTACGCCAAGGAGAAGGGCCTGCAGTGGTTCGCTTCTCCGTGGGACGCGCCGTCGGTGGACTTCCTGGAGAAGATGGGCGTGCCGACCCACAAGGTCGCCTCTGCGTCGGTCACGGACCACGAGATGCTGCGCGCGCTGGCCGCGACGGGCAAGCCGATCATCCTGTCGACCGGGATGTCGACGCTGGAACAGATCGACGCCGCCGTTGAGATCCTGGACACGAGCAAGCTCGTGATCCTGCACTCCACCTCGACCTACCCGCTCCCCCCTGAGGAGGCGAACCTGCGCACCATCACGACGCTGCAGGAGCGCTACGGCGTGCCCGTCGGCTACTCGGGCCACGAGACGGGTCTGCAGATCTCGATCGCGGCCGTCGCGCTGGGTGCCGTCGCCGTCGAGCGGCACATCACGCTCGACCGCGCCATGTGGGGCTCGGACCACGCCTCCTCGCTCGAGCCCAAGGGCCTCGAGAACCTGGTGCGCGACATCCGCATCCTCGAGAAGGCTCTCGGCGACGGTCAGAAGCGCGTCATGCCCGGCGAGTTCTCGCCGATGTCGCGTCTGCGTCGCGTCGACGCCTGAGCCGGTCGGCTCAGGGGAGGCGATAATGGATCCTGAGCCAGCGCTGCAAGTACGTCACGGGTCCTGACGCCGAGAGGCGTCCGAGCTCGTGGAACTGTTCATCGTCGGAGGCGGGTGCCGCGCGCGCGGTGCTCGCCTCTGATGTTTCCGGATCCGGCAGATCCAGTGTTTCCGGGTCCGGCAGGTTTCCTGGAAGTCCCGGGCCGGACCGGTCCGGCTATCTCGAGAGGGGGCCGCGTGCCCGAGCAGGTTGATGCGGCGAGCATGCCGTTGGTGACGGTGGTCGCCGTCGTACGAGACGAGGAGCCGTACCTCGAGGCGATGGTGCGGTCCATCCTGGGCCAGGACTACCCGCACCCGCTGCACATGGTGCTCGCGGTGGGCCCTTCGCAGGACCGCACGCGTGAGATCGCGGACAAGCTGGCGGTCGAGACCGGCCGGGTGACGGTGGTGGACAACCCCACGGGCTCCAAGCCGCTCGGTCTCAACGCGGGCCTGGCGCGGATGCCCGAGGGACACTCGATCTTCGTGCGCGTGGACGGCCACACGGTGGCCGAGCCCACGTACGTGCGCCGTGCGGTGGAGGCGCTCCAGGCCGCGGGGGCCGACGGCGTGGGCGGCCGCATGGTGCCCGTCGGCAACACCCCGGTCCAGAAGGCCGTGGCCCGGGCGATGGTCCACCCGGCAGGCCTCGGCGCGGCGTCGTTCCATACGGGTGGCAGCGCGGGGCCGGCCGACACGGTCTACCTGGGAACGTTCCGCCGCGAGGCGCTGGAGCGCGTGGGCGGCTACTCGCCCGTGTACGTGCGGGCCCAGGACTGGGAGCTGTGCCTACGGCTGCGCAACAGCGGCAGCCTCCTGTGGTTCGACCCCTCGCTGGTGGTCGAGTACAAGCCTCGCCGGACGCTGGGCGCCGTCGCCACGCAGTTCTGGCGCACCGGCATGTGGCGGCGCGAGGTGGTGCGCCGCAACCCCGGCACCGCCAACCTCCGCTATCTCGCCCCGCCGACGGTCGCGATCGTGCTGGCCGTGTCGGTGCTGGTGGCTGTCGTCGCGGCCGTCCTGGGTGCCGTCCCCGTGGCGCTGGTCGCACTGGTGCCGCCGGTCGCGTACACCCTGGGCGTGCTCGCCGCCTCCGCGCACGCCGCCACGCGCTCGCCGCGGCTGGACGTGCGCTCGGCCCTGGTGCTGCCCGTGACGCTCATGACCATGCACATGGCGTGGGGCGCGGGATTCCTGCGTGGTCTCACCGAGCGCGTCCGCGAGGACGACGGCGTCTGACCCTGCCGGGACGGAACCAGGGCGAGAGGGGTGGTCAGGCCTTCTTGTCCAGGAGCAGCAGCCGCACGGGGCGGGTGGACAGCCGGATCGCGTTGTAGACGAACCTGGGCAGGTACATCTGCAGCGCCATCCGCAGGTAGCGGAGCCTGAGCCACGGCTTGACCTCGGCCAGCGGCGTCAGGGCGCCCGTCTCGCGGCGCGCGGCGAGAGCCTGGACCGTCGCCGGCAGCTCCGACTCCGTCGCGTGCAGGTAGTTCTCCTCGAGCCAGACCGGGTCCGGCTCGGGTCCGCCCGAGCGGAACGCCCCCGCGGCGTCGGCGACGTGCATCACGCAGCCGCTGCCGGCGAACGGCGCGTTGAGGAGCTCGGGGCTGACGCCGAAGTCGTCGATGATGACGGTGGACAGGCCGAGGGCCAGCGACTCCATCGCGGCGGTCGAGCTGACCGTCATGAGTGCCGCACCCGGCTGGAGCCACTCGGCCATCGGTCCGTCGACGAACCGCAGGGTGTCGCTGCGGTGCCCGAGCTGCGTGTGCTCGGCGTCCCACAGCTCGTCGTACGGGAACGCCTCGTTGTGCGTCTGCCGCTCGCCCTTGCGGGCGCGGAGCTTGACGATGACCTCGAACTCGTCGTCGGCGAGGCGGGCGAGACGGTCCAGGAGGGCGACCCGGTCGGGCCGGTTGTCCGGCACCTTGGCCTGCGCGGCGAAGACGATCCGCTTGACCGGCTCGGTGCCGAGGCTGGCCGACATGTGCTCGAGGAAGGGCAGGTGCGCGAGCGGCACCTCGGGGGCGACGCCGTGCGCGGCGAAGGCCTCGCGGTAGGCGTCGATCTCGAGCCGGCTGTGCACCACGAAGGCGTCGCACCAGCGGCGCCAGCCGGTGCCCTCCGGCGTGGCGGGCAGCGCCATGCCGGGCAGGCCCGTGATGAGCGCGGGACGGCGCTTGCCGGTGGCGCCGACGACGGCACGCGCCACCACCTCGGCGACCGGGCCGGTGGCGGCGATGAGTACCACGTCGGGGGTGCTCTCCCGGATCTGCGCGGCGAGGTCCCGGACGGCCAGCACGGCGGGACGGACCACCGATGATCCAGCGACGGCGGCGGCGATCTGACTGGTGGTCGGCGCGATCGGCGTCTTGACGATCACCGCCGAACGGTCCAGACCGTCGTCCTCGGCCGGGCCGAGCCTGTCCAGCGTCGCGCATGCCCACTTCAGGTACGAGTCGCTGTCCGCGACCGCGAGCACGCGGATGGTCATTCGTTCTCCTCCGGGGAGTCGATTTCCGAAGCGTCCTCGACGGCGGCCCGGGCTTGCCGGGCGAGCTCGACGACGCTGGTCAGGTGTGCTCGGTGCTCGGCCGAGGCGCGCGGGGTCCACCAGTCGGCGGGCACTTCGAGCGCGGTGACGGGAACACCGAGTGGTGAAATGATAGTGGTCAGCAGGATGGTCGACGTCGAGGGCAGGCTCAGCACGCGCTGGCCGGACCGCAGGCCACGGAGCCGGATCTCCACGGGAGCGCCGGGCGAGTCGACCGTGACGCCGTCGATCGACGCCAGTGCGGCGAGCAGCTCCGGCGTCTGACGGCGGTGGGGGAGGTAGCGCAGCGCTCCCTCCTGCGCCAGCGACCGGATCCACTCGACGTACCGGTCCTGGTCGACCAGCCCGTCGGCCGGCATGGCCGAGCCGACGACGACGGTGGGCTCGGGCATCGCGGCGTCCGCAGGCTGCGCGGTGAGCCAGCCGAAGCGGTTGGGCCGCACGTCGAAGCCCTGGGCCCGCAGCCCGGCGGCCAGGTCGGGCGCGAGGGGGAGCGCGGTGAAGATCGTGACGCGGCCGTCGGCGGCCAGGGACCGCAGGCGTCCGGCGGCCACGGCACCGAGCCGACGCCGGGGTGCGCGCGCGGGCCGGCCGATCCGGACCAGCGGGTCCCGGCGCACCAGGAGGCGGCACAGCTCGAGGGTCGCCAGGCCGTCGTCGACCAGCACGACGTGTTCGGGCCGCCGCAGGGGAGCGGTGGCCTGGAAGAGGCCGGAGAAGGCGTCACCGACGAGCCAGACAGGCTCCCGGGCGGTCAGCGCGCTGCGCCGGCCCGCCAGGTCGAAGGTCAGGCCCTCGGGGAGGGTGAGGCCACGCACGGCGGACAGGGCGTCGCCAAGGGCGGGGACGTCGTCGCGGACGTGGACGTGGGTGTCGGTGCCGCTGTACCCGGCGGCGTGCGCTTCGATCGTGCAGAGCAGCTGCAGCGGCGACTCGACCAGGGCGCCGGCGACACGCGGGGACGTGGCGCGCGGGTCCGTGGCCCGAGGGGCGGGACGGGGGTGATGCACGCGGTGCAGTCTCTCACGGGAGCGGTCCGCCGAGGTCCAGAGGTGTGGTCCCAGGTGCCCCGAACAGCCCCCGGCCACCCTGCTAGGGTTCGGGACCGGCTAGGATCGAACGGCCGGAATGTCGCCGGCAGTGCCCCCGACCAGACAGGTATTTCCCCTACCGTGAGCACACCTACTACCGATGCGGTGGCGCCCGGGGCGCCCGCCGCCAGCGGTGATGCGAAGCAGCCGCCGCCGCCGCTCGTGCCGAGCGCGACGTCCGCCGAGCGGCTCGCCCTCGCGAAGCAGCACGGGCTGCGCCCCCTGAACGTTCGCCCCCCGCTGGGCGAGTACATCCGTGATCTGACGAAGCGCTGGGCGTTCACCCGCGTCCTGGCCACGTCTACGGCCTACGCGAAGAACCAGAACAACTACCTGGGCCAGCTCTGGGCCGTGCTCAACCCGATCCTCAACGCGGCTGTCTACGTGCTGATCTTCGGGGTGGTGCTGCAGCTCAGCCGTGACATGGACAACTCGATCGCGTTCATCGTGATCGGCGTCTTCATGTACCGCTTCATCGAGGCCTCGGTGACGGGCGGCGCCAAGTCCATCAGCGGCAAGACGCAGCTGCTGCGCTCGCTCCACTTCCCGCGCGCCGTGCTGCCGATGTCGACGGTGCTGTCGCTGCTGACGACGCTCATCCCCGCGATCGTGGTCATGTGCGCCATCACCCTGCTGAGCGGGTTCCTGCCCACCTACGAGATGATCCATGTGACCTGGTGGTGGCTCCTGCTGCCCGCCGCCGTGGTGCTGATGTGGATCTTCAACACCGGGCTGGCCTTCATCATGGCCCGGTTGGTGGCCACCACGCCGGACCTTGAGAACGTGCTGCCCTTCATCATGCGCGTCGTGATGTACGCGTCGGGCGTGATCTTCCCGGTGGCCGCCAAGGTGAACGAGCTGCAGATCGCCGAGCCGGCGAAGACGATCCTCACCGGCGTCCTCGACTACCAGCCCGTCGCGGTGTACCTGTACCTGGTGCGCTCCATCCTGATGCAGGAGGAGCAGTTCCCCCCCAGCGGCCTGATGTGGGCGCTCGGCGGCGCGTGGGCCGTGCTGTTCTTCGTGATCGGGTTCATCGTCTTCTGGCGTGGCGAGGAAAGGTACGGACGTGACTGAGGCCGACGACCACATGGACTTCGACCTCGAGGTCGAGCCGGAGGACGCCGGCGAGGAGGCGCTCGAGACCGACCTCGGGACCCCCTGTCTCGTGGTGGACGACCTGCATGTCGTCTACCGGGTCATCGGCGGCCGGGCCAAGAAGGAGGCCGAGAAGCAGGGCGCGGAGATTCACGAGGTCAAGGTCAAGGTCCCCTTCTTCAAGCGGCTGCTCCAGGCGGGACGCCGGCACGTCGGCGCCGTGAGCGAGATCCACGCCGTGCGCGGCGTCTCGTTCACCGTGCGGCACGGCGAGTCGGTCGGCATCGTCGGCGTGAACGGCTCCGGAAAGAGCACCATGCTCCGGGCGATCGCCGGGCTCCTGCCGCCCAGGTCGGGCACCGTGCACGTCTCGGGCGAGCCGTCGCTGCTCGGTGTGAACGCGGCGCTCATGCCGGCGCTGACGGGTGAGCGCAACATCATGATCGGCGGCCTCGCGCTAGGGCTCACGCCCAAGCAGGTCGACGAGCGGTTCGACGAGGTGGTGGAGTTCGCCGGTATCGGGGACTTCGTCTACCTGCCGATGAAGACGTACTCGTCCGGCATGGGCGCGCGCCTGCGGTTCGCGATCTCCTCGTCCGCCTCGCCGGACATCCTGATGATCGACGAGGCCCTCGCCACCGGTGACGCCGCCTTCAAGGAGCGCAGCAAGGCGCGCATCGAGCAGGTCCGCGAGGACGCGGGCACCGTGTTCCTCGTGAGCCACTCGATCTCGACGATCGAGGCGATGTGCACGCGCGTCCTGTGGATGCACCAGGGCCAGCTGGTCATGGACGGTCCTGTGCGCGAGGTCGCCGAAGCGTACAAGAACTTCGTGCGGGCGCAGCGGCCGGGCCGTCCGAGCATGAGCCCGGCGCGCCGCAGGGCGCACCTGCGCAAGAAGGCGCGGGAAGAGGCGGAGCAGAAGGCCGCGGCCGAGGCCGAGGCGAAGAAGGCGGCCGACGCGCGCGCGTGAGCGCCGCGCCCGGTCGGACGTAGAGCAAGAAGGGGCTGGGGCGGCACGAACCACAGGGTTCGTGCCGCCCCAGCCGTGTACTGCCTGGCGTTCTACCGCGGCGGACCGGTCAGCAGGCCGGTGAGATGACGGCGGACCGTCTCCACGGCGTCCGGGACCGGGACGTCGGTGGTGTCGATGACCAGCTCGGCGTCGTCGGGCTCCTCGTAGGGCGAGGAGATGCCCGTGAACTCCGCGATCTCACCGGCCCGCGCCTTGGCGTAGAAGCCCTTGCGGTCGCGGGCCTCGCACACCGCCAGCGGTGTGCTGACGTGCACCAGGACGAAGTGTGCTCCCGCCTCCTCGGCCAGCGTCCGCACCCTGGCCCGGCCGGCCGCGAACGGCGCGATCGGCGCGGCGACGGCGATACCACCGTGCTTGGCCACGAGGGCCGCGACGTACCCGATGCGCTCCACGTTGGTCTCTCGGGACGCACGGTCGAACCCGAGCCCCTTCGACAGGTGGTGCCGCACCTCGTCGCCGTCGAGCAGGGTGGTCCCGAGGCCGTCGTCGTCCAGCTCGGCGGCCAGGGCGCGCGCGACCGTGGACTTGCCTGAGCCTGACAGGCCGGTGAAGAACACGACGATGCCCTGGCGGTGGGTGCCGCTCGCGGCGCGCAGGACCTCCGCGGCGGAGGCGGGCGGGTACAGCGTCCGCACCGCGTCGTCCCGCACCCCGGCCAGGGCCGCGACGCGCTCGACGGTGGCCGGCGAGCGGCGTTCGGCGAGCGTCTCGACGCGGGTGGCGCCGTAGGCGGCCGCTACCTCTGCGAGCGTCGCCCCGCCCGGCCCGGACCAGGGCACGACGACGGTGGTCACCGTCGCCCCGGTACGCGCGGCGAGGTCACCGGCCAGCGCGAGCGCGGATCGGACCAGCCCGGGAGCGCCCACGCCGCCCGGTCCCGGAGCCCGGCGCGCGACCGGCACGAGCAGGAGCACGGGGCCGGCCCCCGCGCCGGAGACGAGGTCCGCCGCGACCTCGAACTCCTCGCGGGTGGGCGGCTCGGTGACGAGCAGCCCGACGCGGTCGTCGTCGTCCCCAGGGGCGGCACCGAGGTCCGCTCGGACCTCGCGTGCCGGACGGCGCAGGCGGGCGTCCCACTGCGGTCCGGTCGCGGTCGCGAGGGGCCGGAGCGGCTCGACGGCGTCCGGCAGCCCGTCCGGCCGGGCCGTGAGGCGGGCCAACGGGGTGTTCTCGGCGTCGGTCAGGATGACGCCCTCTCCCGCTGCCTCCGCGGGCAGAGCCGTCATCAGCACCGTCACCAGGGCCGACGGCGGGAGCGCGCCGCCGAGGACCAGCTCGAGGAGGTCCACCTCGTCGTCGGTGAGGACACGGGTCGTGGAGTCGGTCATCTACGGGTGCTCTTTCCTGATGGACGGCGCGGGAGCGGCGGCATCCCGGATGGTAACGTCGCGGCGTCCGCCGGGCTCGTGTCCACCTACGGAGATCGATGAACGCGCCGTCCCCCATGCTCCCTCAGGCCTCGCTCGGTGACGACGCCATCGCTCACGCGCTCGCCTCGGGAGCCACTGAGGTGCTGCTCGCGCTGCGTGCGGCGGTCGACGCCGCCGGCGGCTCGTTCGACGCCAAGGAGCTCAAGGACGCGGGCGACGCCGCGGCCCAGGCCTGGCTCGCGGCCGCGCTGAGCGCAGCCCGGCCCGCCGACGCCGTCCTCTCGGAGGAAGCAACCGACGGTTCCGGCCGGCTCACCGCCGACCGGGTGTGGATCATCGACCCGCTCGACGGCACCCGCGAGTTCGCCGAGCGGCACGCCGACGGCCCGTCGGCCGGCCGGTGGAGGGACGACTTCGCCGTCCATGTCGCGCTCTGGGAGCGCGGGCCCGGGCTCACCGCTGGTGCGGTCGCCCTGCCTGCCCGCGCGCAGGTCCTGACCACGGCGGACGCCGTCGTGCCGGGAACGTCCTTGGACACGCGCACTGCCGCTGTCCGCTCGGGTGAGCGCCCGCTGCGGATCGCCGCAAGCCGCAGCCGCCCGCCGGAGTTCGTGTCCGCCCTGGCCGAGCGCGACGACGTCGAGCTGGTCCCGATGGGCTCCGCGGGCGTCAAGACGCTGGCGGTGGCCGACGGCGGCGTCGACGCCTACGTCCACTCCGGTGGGCAGTACGAGTGGGACTCCGCGGCGCCCGTCGCGGTCGCCAGGTCCCGAGGCCTCGTCTGTACCCGGCTCGACGGATCCGAGCTGGAGTACAACCGGGAGAGCCCCTGGCTCCCCGACCTGTTCGTATGCCCCCCGACCCTGGCTCCGCGCCTGCGAGAGCTGCTCGACACCGTTGGTGTCGCGTCCGTGGCCGGGGCAGATCGCAAGGAAGGTGCTTAAGGAGTGAAGAGTCACGTCCTGAGTCAGCTGCGCAACCTGGAGGCCGAGAGCATCCACATCATGCGCGAGGTGGTGGCCGAGATGCAGCGGCCGTGTCTGCTGTTCTCGGGCGGCAAGGACTCGATCGTCATGCTGCACCTCGCGGTCAAGGCGTTCGCGCCGGCGCGGGTGCCGTTCCCCATCATGCACGTCGACACGGGACTGAACTTCCGGACCGTGCTCGACTGCCGTGACCGGTGGGTGGAGCGCACGGGCGTGCAGCTCGTCGTCGCGTCCGTGCAGGAGGCGATCGACCGCGGTCTGGTGCGGGAGGAGCCCAACGGCTCGCGGAACCGGGTCCAGACGCCGGTGCTGCTGGAGGCCGCGGAGAAGCACGGCTTCGACGCGCTGTTCGGCGGCGGCCGCCGCGACGAGGAGAAGGCCCGCGCCAAGGAGCGGGTGTTCTCCTTCCGCGACGACTTCGGCCAGTGGGACCCGAAGAACCAGCGCCCCGAGATCTGGAACCTGTACAACGGTCGCGTGCACCAGGGCGAGTCCATCCGCGTGTTCCCGCTGTCCAACTGGACCGAGCTGGACATCTGGGCGTACATCGAGGCAGAGGACATCGACCTGCCCGACCTCTACCTCGCCAAGGAGCGCGAGGTCGTGGACCGCGGCGGGATGCTCTACGAGGTCAACGACTTCACTCCGCTCAAGGACGGCGAGACCGCCGAGGTCCGCTCCACGCGTTACCGCACCGTCGGCGACGCGAACCTCACCGCATGCGTCGAGTCCACCGCGACCACGCTCCGCGAGGTCGTCGAGGAGGTCGCGGCCGTGCGCCTGACCGAGCGCGGCGCCACGCGCGGCGACGACAAGGTGAGCGAGGCCGCCATGGAGGACCGCAAGAAGGAAGGCTACTTCTGATGACGATTGCTCTTTCACCGGGCGAGTCCGAGACCGGCGCGGCCGGCGAGGGCTACCACGAGACGGTCAGCGGTGACCTCCTGCGGTTCGCCACGGCCGGCTCGGTCGACGACGGCAAGTCCACCCTGATCGGCCGCCTGCTGTTCGACAGCAAGTCGATCTTCGCCGACCAGCTCGAGTCCGTGGAGCAGGTCAGCAAGGACCGCGGCAACGACTACGCGGACCTGTCGCTCCTGACCGACGGCCTGCGTGCCGAGCGCGAGCAGGGCATCACCATCGACGTGGCCTACCGCTACTTCGCGACGCCCAAGCGCAAGTTCATCATCGCGGACACGCCCGGCCACACGCAGTACACGCGGAACATGGTCACGGGGGCCTCGACGGCGGACGTGGCGCTCATCCTCATCGACGCGCGCAAGGGCGTCGTCGAGCAGTCGCGCCGGCACACGTTCCTCGCCACGCTGCTGGGCGTGCCGCACGTGGTCGTCTGCGTGAACAAGATGGACCTGGTCGACTACGACGAGCAGGTGTTCGAGCAGATCCGTGCGGAGTTCACCGAGTTCGCCTCGCGGCTGCGCGTGCCCGACCTGACCTTCATCCCGGTGTCCGCCCTCGCGGGCGACAACGTGGTGACGCGGTCGGAGAACATGCAGTGGTTCGACGGCTCGCCGCTGCTCAGCCACCTCGAACGCCTGCACGTCGCCTCGGACCGCAACCTGGTCGACGTGCGGTTCCCCGTGCAGTACGTGATCCGGCCGCAGCAGAACGACGCGCGCGACTACCGCGGCTACGCGGGCACCGTCGCGTCCGGCGTCATGAAGCCCGGCGACCGGGTGCTGGCTCTCCCGGCCGGCCTGGAGACGACCATCGAGTCCATCGACACGGCAGACGGCCCGGTCGAGGAGGCGTACCCGCCCATGTCGGTGACCGTGCGCCTAGCGGACGAGATCGACATCTCGCGCGGGGACATGATCTGCCGCCCGAACAACTCACCGACGGTCACGCAGGACATCGACGCCCAGATCTGCTGGATGGACGAGTCGGCCTCGCTGGTGCAGGGCAAGAAGTACGCGATCAAGCACACCACCCGGTGGGCGCGAGCACTGGTCAAGCACATCAACTACCGCGTCGACGTCAATACCCTGCACCGGGACGAGGACGCGACCGAGATCAAGCTGAACGAGATGGCCCGGATCCGGCTGCGGGTCACCCAGCCGCTGTTCGTGGACGCCTACCAGACCAACCGGCAGACGGGCGCGTTCATCCTCGTGGACGAGGCGACCAACAAGACGGTCGCGGCGGGCATGATCGGCGGCCCCGCCCACCAGTAGTCGCCGCCTGCGTTGAGTGCGGGATATTCGCGCTGTCGAAACGTCTCGACAGCACGAATATCCCGCACTCAACGGGGTTCTACTTGCCGAGCGTTACCGCGTTCAGGGCGTTCGCTATGCCGTCACCGTAGTAGCTGTTCTCTTCTCGGTCACCTATGCATGGCGCTCCGGCACTCGTGGTCGTGCACTCGTGGTCGTCGGCCTGGGCGCGGACTGCCGCCTCCAGCCTTTCGGGGCTCCAGCGCGGGTGCGCCGACTTCATGAGCGCCAGGACACCCGCGACGTGCGGGGACGCCATCGACGTGCCGCTCTTGAGGTCCCAGGTGCCGTCGAGCTCCGTGGACAGGATCGCGCTGCCCGGGGCGGCGACGTCGATCTTGCCGAGGCCGCGGTTCGAGAACGAGCTCAGGTTCGTGGCCTCGGTCAGCGACGAGACCGTCACGACGCCGTCCAGCTCAGCGGGGATGTCCTCACAGCCCGAGTTGATCACCCGGTCCACGGCCGTCGAGTCGTTGGGGCTCGCCGTGTCGGTCGTGTTGTTGGCCAGGTCGGTGGCGGCGTTGCCGGCCGCGGCGGCGTGCACCACACCGCGCTCGGTCGAGAAGTCCACCGCGCGACGCACGGCCTCCTTGGCGGCAGCCTGGTCCGGCTGGTCCTCGCACCAGTACATGAACGGGTCGACGTAGTACGAGTTGTTCGTGACGTCCATGCGGTGCATTCCTGCCCAGATGAAGCCGCAGATCGCGTACTCGGGGTAGATGAACCCGTCGTCGTTCACGACCTTGACCGAGGCCATCTTGACGCCCGGAGCCACGCCCACGATGCCGACGCCGTTCTGCGCCGCGGCGATGGTGCCCGCGACGTGCGTGCCGTGGTCGGACGTGGTGGGCAGCCAGCCGGTCGCAGACATGTCCGGCTTACCGCCGTCGGTGCAGTTTACCGACCGGTCGGCGTCGACCTGCGTGGCCAGGTCGGGGTGCGACGCGTCGATCCCGGAGTCCAGCACGCCGACGACGACGTCGGACGAGCCGGGGTTGATCTCCAGGGACTGGTCGGCCTTGATCATCTCCATGTCCCACTGCGTCGCCTCACCCGGGTCGGGTACGGCGGTCGTGCCGGCCGGCTCCTCGACGGTCCACCCGGTGGTGTCCTTCTTGGCCTTGCCCATGACGGTCTTGCTCTTCTTGGCGCCCTCGGCGGTGTCCCTGCCGGGGGTGCCCTCGGTGGGGCTGACGGTGCGGGTGACACCGACGGACTCGACGACGCCGACCCGGTCGGCCGCGAGCACGTCCTCGCGGAACGATCCGTTGGCCGAGTGCACGACGACCACGCCGATCTGCGGCCAGGCCTGCACGACGACGCCGTCGGCGCGCTGGACCGCCTTGACGGCGTGGCGCGTCTGGCCGGGGTTGGCGCGCTCCGTGTTCACGACGTACGAGAACAGGGCGCCGTCCGGGGTGACGATCGGGACCGGCGTGGACTCCGGTTCGTCAGCCGCGTACCCGGCCACGGTGCCGAGCGCGGAGAGGGCGAGCGTCGTCGCGGTAGCGACGGCGATGGCTCGCCGGGAGTGGGAGATGCGCATGTTCACTCTCCTGTGGTGAGGACGGGTCCCCGAGTGGGACCCGTAGGGAAACCTACGCGTCCTGACCAGGATTGCCATCGCATCTGCACATCTGAAATGGACCCATAGCGATAACTTTCACCCGGCGGCCTGCTGTGAGAAGGTGAGCCGTTCTTGCCCCCGAGCCGGAGAGCCTGACACTCCATGACGGCAACGACGACAGCGCCTGCTGCCTCCAAGTACCGGTCGCCCGCGGTCCGTGTCCGCCAGCGAAAGTTCCGTCCCGAGGTCCAGGCACTGCGTGCTCTGGCCGTGCTGATGGTACTCGTGTACCACATCGACCCGGCCGTCCTCCCGGGCGGATACATCGGCGTCGACGTCTTCTTCGTGATCTCCGGCTTCCTCATCACGGGCCACCTGTGGCGCGAGGTCTCGACCACGGGCTCGGTGAGCCTCAAGAAGTTCTGGGCCGCCCGCGCCCGGCGCATCCTGCCGGCCTCCCTGGTCGCCACCGTGGGCGTGATCCTGCTCTCGCTCGTCGTGCTGCCGCCCTCTCTCGTGGAGACCTGGTGGCGGCAGGCGCTCGCCTCCGTGCTCTACGTCGAGAACTGGGCGCTCGCGGCCGACGCCGTCGACTACCAGGCGGCCAGCAACGACCCCACCGCCTTCCAGCACTTCTGGTCGCTGGGCGTGGAGGAGCAGTTCTATCTGTTCTGGCCGCTGCTCGTGCTGCTGGCGGTCGGGATCTGGGGCGGAGCGCGCCGTGGCGTAGTGGTGAAGGACCCCGAGAGGCTGCGCCGCATCTTGCTCGCCATCTTCGGCGTGGTGTTCGTCGCCTCCCTGATCTGGGGTGTCCGGCAGTCGCTCGGTGGCGACCCGGTGGCCTACTACTCGACGCTGACCCGCGTCTGGGAGCTCGCGGCCGGCGGCATCCTGGCGCTGCTCATCAAGGACACGCAGCGCTTCGCCCCGCTGCGCAACACGATGGCCGTGTTCGGAGCCGCGACCATCATCGCGGCGGCCTGCCTGCTCGACGACGGCACCCCGTTCCCCGGCTTCGCCGCCCTCGCGCCCGTGCTGGGCGCGTGCGCCGTGATCCTGGCGGGCCGCACCTCGGGCCCGGGCTCGCTGCGCACGGTCACCGAGTCGTGGGGCGTGCAGCGCATCGGCGACATCTCCTACTCGCTCTATCTCTGGCACTTCCCGGTGATCGTGTTCTTCGGTGTCTACACCGGACGGGACCCCAGGTTCACCGATGTCATGGTGATCCTCCTGGCCTCGTTCTCCATGGCGATCGCCAGCTACGTCCTCGTGGAGCAGCCCGTCCGGGCGGTGCGCTGGTTCCGGGCCGACGGGCGTCTGCTCGTGGCCGCCCTCGTCGCGATGGCGCTGGTGGCCGGACTCACCCTGACGATGCCATGGCGGTTGCAGGGCATCGTCGAAGGATGGGACGCCAACGCCCAGGCGGTCGATGCGGCCGAGACCGTCCCGGAGGGGATCGAGCAGGGCTTCGCACCGTTCGTCGACGGGAGCACCGCGATCGCGCCGAACCCGATCAAGGCAGCCGATGACATGGACCCCGAGGTCAGGGAGTGCCAGTCGCCGCAGCGGGCCAAGGTGACGAGCACCTGCGAGTTCGGCGTGACCGACGACCCGACGGCGACCGTGGCCGTGGTGGGCGACTCGCACGCAGCGGTGCTCACCGAGCCGATCATCGACGTCGCCACCGAGCGTGGCTGGCGCGTGGTCACCTACCTGCACTCCGCGTGCCCGTACACCGCCGGCAGCCCTAGCGGCAACGGGCCCAACGTCGACGCCTGCAACGAGGCCAACGCCGGGACCCGCGCCGAGCTGCGCGAGAGCGCGCCCGACCTCGTGGTCACCACCTACCACGAGTCGAACGAGCTCGAGCAGCGCGGCTCGGAGGAGCACGCGGGCGCGGCGGGTCTCGCCGAGGTCTGGAACGAGCTCGCCGACCAGGGTTCGCAGGTCGTCGTGCTGCGGGACACGCCGGGCGCGCGGGAGCACGCCGTCGCGTGCGTCAGCAAGAACTACGCCGACCCGTCGCAGTGCGACCAGCCGCGAGAGCGTGCCCTGGCCGACCGGGACACCGTCCCGGCGGCGCTGGAGGCTGCGCCGCGGGCCCGGGTCGGGGAGTTCACCGACTACTTCTGCGACGCGGAGACCTGCCACGCGGTGATCGGGAACGTGCTCGTCTACCGCGACGACGACCACGTGAGCGCCACCTACGTGAACCAGCTCACCGACCGGCTGCGCGAGGTGCTGCCTCAGGCGCCGTGACCGGTCCGTTCTCGAAGAGCCAGGGCACGCCCGTCCGGAGCTGGTCGCCGATGACGGGTGTCAGGGTGCGCACGTAGGTGTTGGTCAGGTGGTCGTCGTCGCGGTAGACGAGCACGTTGCCGACCACGGCGTCGCACGTCTCGGGCCCGCAGATGGAGTCGGTGAGATCCAGGTGGACGGCGGCGTCGGGCACGTCGGGCGCCGTCGTGACGGGCGAGACGTCGGCGAGCTGCTCCGCGCGCGGTCGGCCGCAGGCCTCGGGGGAGACCGCGTCGACCATGCACTCCGGGACGAACCACTCGAAGCGTGGGTTGTCCCGGATGGTGACCACGGTGATCCCGGCGTCGTCCAGCGTGCGCCACGCGTCGACCTGGCCGGGCAGCACCTCTTCCGGTGCGCCGCCCTCGTGGGTCCGCGTGCCCACCACGACCACGACGTCGGGCCGGGCCGCGACCAGGGCGTCCAGCGCGCCCTCGTTCCACGTGGTGCACGCCGACCGGTGTGCCACGCTGCCGCCGCCCGCCGTCGTCAGGCGGCATCCGTGCTTGATCATCTCGCGCAGCTCCCAGCCGTGCTCGTGGGCGAGCGCGACGAAGGCCTCCTCGTACTGCTGCTCGTGCGACGCGCCGGCGAGATAGACCACGGCCGCCGGGTCGGCGGGCGACACCACCGTGCACTCCAGCACCTCGGACCGGTCGCCGCCCTGGGCGCACTCCGGCCGGTCCGGGTGGTCGTCGTAGGCCACCCACGTCGCGGGGCGGAACGGGGCGTCGGGCTGCGGGTCGACAGGAGGCGCGTCCGCCGCGAGCGCGGCGGCCCCCGGGTGGTCGGGTGACGGCTGGAGGAGCGCGGCGACGCCGTGCCGCACCGTCGCGTCGTGCCCGGCCGCCGCGGCCTGGGTGCCGCAGAGCACCAGCACGGCGGCACCGGCCAGCGCCGCGAGCGTCCGCCTGCCCGACGGCGTCGTGGCGGCCCGGTGACCGACGTCGCCGCTCGGGGGAGCGGGGTCCGGAGCCGCGGCTCGCCGGGCAGCCAGGCGGTCCGTGACCCGGGTCAGGAGCGGTTCGGCGACGTACCGCGTCGTGAGCCACGCGAGGACTGCCGAGGCGGTGAGGATCGCGCCTGCCGCCGTCGGGCCCACCTGGCGTGTGTCGGTCGTGAGGAGCCAGAAGATCAGGATCGGCCAGTGCCAGAGGTAGAGGGCGTAGGAGATGCGCGCGCCGAAGCGCAGCGGAGTGCTGTCCAGCAGCCGCTCGACACCTCGGGCTGGAGCCGCCACGGGACGTCGCTGCCCTGCCGGGACGGACGCCGTCGCCATGAGCACGAGCGCAGCACCGCCGACGGGGACGAGGGCCCACGCGCCGGGGAACATGTGCGCGCCGTCCACCAGGAAGCCCGATCCGACCACCAGGGCGAGGCCCGCCCATCCGAGTGCGCTGCGCAGCGGGCCCTGCCGGGGTACGCGGGCGCGGAGGGCCAGGGCGAGCAGCGCGCCGGCGCCGATCTCCCAGAATCGCGTGAACGTGCTGAAGTAGGCGACCGGCTGGTCCACGGTGACGAGCCACAGGGCACCGGCGAACGAGGCGGCCGTCGCGACGCCGGTGACCGCGGCGAGCAGGAGGGCCGGGCTGAGCACACCCCGCGCGGCGCCGCGGTGCCGCCCGAGCCGTCGGGCGCCGAGGACCAGGCCCAGCACCACCAGCGGCCAGACGGCGAAGAACTGGCCCTGCACCGACAGCGACCAGAAGTGCTGCAGCGGGCTCGTCCCGGGCCCCGCGGCACCGTAGGCGAGCGACGCGTCCACGAGCTCCCAGTTCTGCCAGAAGGTCGCCGAGGCTCCGACCTCCCGCAGGCCCGCCGACCAGCTCATCCGGGGGGCCAGCGTGAGCAGCGCGATCGTGACGGCGGTCAGCACGACCAGCGCGGCGGGAAGCAGCCGGGCGAGGGTGCGCGCATAGTGCGCCGCCAGCCGCAGGCTGCCTGCCTCGGCGCGGCGGAACAGCGTTCCCGTGGCGAAGTAGCCCGACAACAGGAGGAACACGTCGACGCCGCCCGAGACGCGCCCCTGGCCGAAGAGGTGGAACGCGACGACGAGGATCAGTGCCAGGCCGCGCAGGCCGTCGACGGCACCGATCCGCCGGGCCGGCTGGGCGGGGGCGGACGAGGGCGCCGTCGGCGCGCCGGTGGCTGGCACGCCGACGAATCTAGAGCCGGCGCCTTACGCGCAGGTGGAGAGCGGGTGACGCCCAGGTCTCGACCTCACCCGCCCGGCCTGCCGCCGTCGGCAGGTTCCACGCGGAGTGCCCGCGGTGGTTCGATGGCCCCGTGATCGACACCCGCGACTACGAGATCGAGGACGAGGCCCGCGTGCGCGACCTGGTCCGCAACCATGGCTGGGCCACCCTCGTCTCGGTGGCCGACGACGGAGCTCCCGTCGCCTCCCACCTGCCGGTCCTGCTGGAGGACGCGCCGCAGGGGGAGCCGATGACCTTGCTCAGCCACGTCGGCCGGCCCGACGAGGTGCTGCACCGGCTGGACAGCGGCCGCGAGTCGCTGCTGATCGTGCAGGGCCCGCACGGCTACGTGTCGCCGGGCTGGTACGACCTGACGCCGGCCGTGCCGACGTGGAACTACATCGCCGTCCACCTGTACTGCGCGGTCGAGCTCCTCGCGCCGGCGGAGTCGTACCGGGTCCTCTCCGAAACCGTCGACCGGTACGAGTCGGTCATGCCGCAGCCGCTACGCCTGCCGCACGTGGAGGAGTACGCCCGGCGCATCGCCAAGGGTGCGGCGGGGTTCCGTCTGCGGGTGACCCGGTGGCAGGGCAAGGCCAAGCTGAGCCAGGACAAGCCCCGTGCCGTCGCCGAACGGGTGATCGCAGCGCTGGAGGCGGACCCGCACTACGCGCAGCCGGCGCTCGCGGCCGAGATGCGCGCGGAGCTCGGCAGGGGCCCCGACGGCCCCGGCGAGGGTCCGGTCGTCGGTCCGGCGGGCGGTTCGGCCGGGGGCTCGGCCGGGGGCTCGAGCGGCGGCGAGAGATGACCGGGACGGACGGCGTGCGCGGCCCGGCCGAGCCGCTGCTGCTGACCGGCGCGCGCCTCGTCGGGCACACCAAGCCCGTCGACCTGCTGCTGCGGGACGGCCGGGTGCGCGCGGTCGCGCCGTCGGGCACGCTCGCCGGCGGTGACCTCGGCTCCCTGGCCGCAGCCGGCCGGGGTCAGGGAGCCGGGCCGGTGGAGCGCCTCGACCTGGACGGCCGTACCGTCCTGCCCGGCCTCTGGGACAAGCACGTGCACCTCACGCAGTGGGCGCTGGTGCGTCGTCGGCTCGACCTGTCCGGCGCGCGCTCCGCGGCAGAGGTCGTCCGGCTCGTACGTGACCGCCTCGCCGACGGTCCGCCCGAGCAGGGCGCCGCGCTGGTCGGCTTCGGTTTCCGGGACGGACTGTGGCCGGACGTTCCCACGGCAGCGATGCTCGACTCCGTGGCGGGCTCCGTCCCCGTCGTGCTCATGTCCGGCGACCTGCACTGCGCCTGGCTCAACAGTGCCGGGCTGCGCTTCGTCGGCGTCGGCTCGCACCCCACCGGGTTGCTGCGCGAGAGCGAGTGGCTGCCGTTGTCCGCCGTCGTCGACCGGGTGGCCGACGACCTCGCCGACACCTGGGTGGCCGACGCCGCAGCTGCCGCGGCGGCCCGGGGCGTGGTCGGCGTCGTCGACCTGGAGATCACCGACAACCTCACGGCCTGGCACCGCCGGTTCGCGGGTGGGTTCGACGCACTGCGGGTCCGGGCCGGGGTCTGGACGCCCTGGCTGGACGACGTCCTCGCCGAAGGGCTGCGCACCGGTGACGTGCTGGCCGGCACCGGGGGCCTGCTGGAGCAGGGGCCGTACAAGGTGGTCACCGACGGGTCGCTCAACACCCGCACCGCCTACTGCCACGACCCGTACCCCGGACTGGCCGGGCCGGAGGCGCACGGGATCCTGTCCGTGCCGCCGGAGGACCTGGTCCCGCTCATGAAGCGCGCCCATGACGGCGGTCTGCACTGCGCGATCCACGCGATCGGCGACCACGCCAACGCCCTCGCGCTGGACGCGTTCGCCGCCACCGGCGCTCGCGGCTCGGTCGAGCATGCTCAGCTCCTCGACTCCGCCGACCTGGCCCGGTTCGCCGAGCTCGGCGTGGTCGCATCGGTCCAGCCCGAGCACGCCATGGACGACCGCGACATCGCCGACCGGCACTGGCCCGGCCGCACCGGCAGGGCCTTCCCGTACGGGGCCCTGGACGCGGCCGGCGCCGTGCTCGTCCTGGGATCGGACGCGCCGGTCGCCCCGCTCGACCCCTGGATCGCTGTCGCGGCGGCGGTCAGCCGGTCCCGGGGCGGACGTGCGCCCTGGCACCCGGAGCAGCGGATCGGGCTGCGGACCGCGCTCGAGGCCTCGACGGACGGGCGCGGGCTGTTCCCGACGGCGGGCGGGCCGGCGGACCTCGTGGTGCTGGACGCGGACCCGCTCGTGGCAGGGTCCGGTGGCGGGTCCGGCGTCGGCGGGTTGGGCGACGGTGGGTTCGACGGCGACGGTGGGTTCGACGGCGGCGGTGCGGACGCGGACGCCGCGGACGCGCTGCGGCAGATGCCGGTGGCGGGCACCCTGCTGGCGGGCCGCTGGACCCACCGGCTGTTCTGAGGCCTCGACCGCGTCTGTCGACCCCAACGCACTGCACGCGACACGCCGACGAAGAGGTGCAGGGTGTAGGGGTCGCGGGCGACGAGCCACGGCAGCGACGTCGGAGCACAGGGGCGTCCACAACGTGAGCGCCATGGGCACCACCTGTTGACCGGCAGGTATTTATGTATACGATATTCCCATGACCGACAGGAAGCTCCGCGGGCAGGCGGTGAGCGAAGAACAGATCCAGGCGTGGGCCGAGGAGGCCGAGGCTGGCTATGACGTGACCAGGCTGCGCGGCCGCGGCCGCCCCCCCGTCGGCGACGGGCCAGGCGAGGTGGTTCCGGCCCGGCTGGACGCTGCGACGCTGGCCGCGCTGGACCGGCAAGCCAAGGCTGAGGGACTGGCGAACAGGTCCGAGGCAATCCGTGCGGCGGTGCGTGCCTGGGCGCACGTCGCGTGAAGCTGCACGATTCGGCCCGTAAGCACTTCAAGCGAGACCGGCTGACCGAGGTCGGCGTTCTGCGCGCCGCCGAGCAGCCCGCCTACCGCGCAGCGCTGGACGACGAGGACGATCCGCGGCGCTGGCTCCTGGGTGTATGAGCGGTCGAGCAGTCGCACACGGCGTGCGGCATGAACCGAACGGGTACCGGTGCCCGTTCTGCCTCCTGCAGCAGGGAGCGTTCGACGAGCGGAACCAGCCGGCCGACGTCGTCGGCGTGACTGCCCTGGCCTACGCGCGCATCGCGCCGAAATGGTGGCCGGCCAACCCCGGCGGGGTCCTGGTGATCCCCCGCGCGCACCATGAGAACCTGTACGACCTGCCGGACGAGGTCGGGCACGCGGTCTGGGACCTGACCCGCAGTGTCGCAGCAGCGATGAAGAAGGCCTACCGGTGCGACGGGGTGTCGACACGGCAGCACAACGAGCCCGCCGGCGACCAGGACGTCTGGCACCTGCACGTACACGTCTTCCCGCGCTACGAGGACGACCAGCTCTACCTGCGGCACCTCGGCGCCGCCTCCGTGCCCGCCGTCGACCGGGTGCCCTACGCCGAGCGGCTCCGGGAGTCCCTGAACCTCCCGACGACGTTCGCCTGACCCCCGCCGTCCGGGGCCCCCGCGAAGTCCGGCTTGAGAATGACCTGGGGTACCGAATCCGGCCTGGACTGGTACCCCAGGTCATTCTCAAGCCGGACCGCCTCGCAGAGTGCTCAGGATCAGGTATGCCGCGCAGGCGATGCCCAGGACGAGCGCGGCAGCGGTGGCCAGGGCGATCGGGGCGGCCCCGTGGTCGAGCGAGCCGGTGCTGTGCAGCGCGGTGTTGGCCCTGCGGTAGCCGACGGCGGCGGCGACGTAGGCGGCGACCGCGAGCCCCGCCCCGGCGACGCCCGCGAAGACGGCGAGGACGCCGGCGGTCTCCACGGTGAAGCGCATGGCGACGAGGCTCGCGACGCCGAACGAGAGGCACGTGCGGCGCCAGGCAAGGAGCGTGCGCTCGGTCTGGAGCCCCGGATCGTAGACGCCGTGCTCGTCTGCGGCCCCGCTCATACGAACAGCCCGATCGTGACGAGGACGACGGCGACGACGATGCCCACCACGAGCAGCCCCCCGACGGCGAGCCCCGGGAGCGGCCGGCCCTTGCGCAGCGCCGACTCGGTGGCGGACCAGCCGAGCCAGGCCTGCACGGCGGCGATCGTGCCGAGGACGAGGAAGACGCCGGCAGCGGCCAAGCGCCAGCCGGTCGCGGCGGGCAGCGAGAGCGCTTCGAGCGCGAACGCGCCCGCGTACAGCCCGAGCGCGGTGCGCAGCCAGGCCAGGAACGTGCGCTCGTTGGCGAGGCTGAACCGGGGGTCAGGCTCTTCGCCGTCGCGGTAGACGCGCTGGGGGAATCTCTTCGCGCTCATGCCCGTGCGCCGGTGGGGCTGAGCGCGACGGTGCGGAAGCCGGCGTTACCCATCGAGGAGTCGGGGGTGTTCGACGACCGCGCGGAGTTGCGGTAGCGGTTGCAGTACGAGAGGTGGCACAGATAGCTGCCGCCCCGGAGGACCCGCACCGCGCCCTGCTCCGGACCCGGCGGGTCGGCCGCGGGGGAGCCCTGGTAGTAGCTCGGGTCGAACCAGTCCTGGCACCATTCCCAGACGTTGCCGACGGGCTGCCGGAGGCCGTAGCCGTTGGGCTCGAAGCTCCGCACCGGAGCGGTGGTGAGCCAGCCGTCGTCCAGGGTGTTCACCCGCGGGAACGTGCCCTGCCAGATGTTCGCGCGCCATCCGCCGTCATTGACCTCTGCGTCGCCCCAGGGGTACTTGGCGCGGTCGATCCCGCCGCGGGCCGCGTACTCCCACTCGGCCTCCGTCGGCAGGCGTCGGCCGGCCCAGGCGCAGTAGGCGACGGCGTCGTTCCAGCTGATGTGGGTGGCCGGATGGTCGTCGAGCCCCTCGACGCTCGAGCGAGGGCCACCGGGGTGTGCCCAGTCGGCGCCGCGCACGCCGAACCACCACGGGGCGCCGCTCGGCTGGCCCATGACGTCGGCGGGGTCGGCCGCCACGGCGAGGTGGAACACGGCAGAGAAGCCGAACGTCTCCGCCTCGGTGCGGTACCCGGTGTCGTCGACGAAGCGTGCGAAGTCCGCGTTCGTGACGGTCGTCGCGTCGATCTCGAACGCGTCGAGCGTCACCTCGTGCAGCGGGACCTCGCCGTCGGCGGCGTTCCGGTCGCCCGACGAGTCGCCCATGGTGAAGGTCCCGGCCGGGATCCGTACCTGTTCGACGCCGTGCCTGCCGTCGGCCGGTGTCGCGGCGGTGGCACCGGCGTCGTCGACCGGGCGGGTCCCCAGCTGCACGAACGCGTCCCGCCCCGGAGTACCGCAGCCGCAGCCGCAACCCTCGTGCTCTGCCCCGGTCTGCTCGCTCATGATCACGTCCCCACCGTAACCGCGTCGGGCGCCCGGCCTACCGCCGGCCCGTCGGCCGACGCTCCTCCACCGTCGCCGCGACCACCGGGTCGGAGCTCGGTGTCTCGATGCCGTACCGCAGCAGGTAGCCGATCCGGGACTCCCGCACGTGCGCGGCCATCAGGGCGGCGGCGCGCTCGCCGTCGCCCGCGTCGATGGCGCCGACGATCACCCGGTGCTCGGGCCAGAGCCGCTTGCCACGGGGCTGCACCTCGGCGGCGTAGAGCCACTCGATCTTCCACGAGAGCTGGCGCAGCAGCCGGGTCATGGTCGCACTGCCGCTGAGCTCGGCGATCCTGAGGTGGATCTGGTCGTTGAGGGCGACCAGCGGGTCCAGGTCGTCGGCCGCGACGTGCGCGTCCCCGGCGTCGAGCAGGGCGGCGATCTCCCGGCGGACCCGCCACCAGTCCTCCGGGCTCTCCTCGCCCGACCAGAGGGCGGCGGCCCGGCGCGCCGCGCGGCGCGCGGTCGACACCTCCAGGGCCTCGCGTACGGCGAAGAGGTCGTCGGCGTCGTGCACCGGGATGGGCGCCACCCGGGACCCCACGTGGGGCAGCGAGTCGATGAAGCCCTCGCTCTCCAGTCCCCGCAGCGCCTCGCGGACCGGGACCCGCGAGACGTCGTAGCGCTGGGCGAGCGAGGTCTCGGTGACGCGGGCGCCCGGCGTCAGCACCCCGGCGATGATGTCCCGCCGGATCGCGTCCTGGACCGACGCCGGACGCCCCGCCCCGGCGGGAAGCGGCCCGCCCGTCCCAGCGGCGGGCTCAGCGCCCTGCGGCATAGCCCTGCGCGCCCCTCGGGTTGGCGGCGGCCCCCAGCAGTCCCGTTGCCGGGTCGCGGGTCACCGCCGACAGGCGCCCGAGGGCCCAGTCTCCCGCGCGGGTCACCACGTGGCCGCGCCGTTCCAGGCCGGCGATGACGGCGTCGCCGAGCCGGTCCTCCACGACAGCGCCGCCGGGCGTCCAGGTGCGGGGCCAGAACGACCCGGGGAACGACGTCGTGTGCAGCGCAGGCGCGTCGATCGCCTGCTGCGGTGTGTACCCGCCGACGAGCACGCGCAGCAGGAACAACAGCTGCCACTGGTCCTGCTGGTCGCCGCCCGGCGAGCCGAGCGCGAGCACGGGCTCTCCGTCGCGCAGCACCAGCGTGGGCGTGAGCGTGGTGCGCGGCCGTCGTCCGGGCACGAGGGCCGACGGCGACGCCTCGTCCAGCCACGTCATCTGCAGCCGCGTGCCCAGGCAGAAGCCGAGGCCGGGCACCGCGGGTGAGGACTGCAGCCAGCCGCCCGACGGCGTCGCGGAGACCATGTTGCCCCAGCGGTCGACGACGTCGATGTGGCAGGTGTCGCCGCGCGTGGCACCGGTGTGCTCGGGGGTGTCGGGGGCCTCGACCGTCGGCTCGCCTACCCCGGCCGCCGCGCCGCCGGTCGGGGCGCCCGGCAGGGACCCGATCGGGGCGCTGCTGGCGTACTCGGTGCGCAGGGCCGGCACGGGCGGCGTGGGCCGGCCGGGCACGGCACCGGGGCGCACCTCGTGGCTCGCGGAGCCCGTGACGAGCGCTCGGCGCTGAGCCGCGTAGTCCTCGCTCAGCAGGTAGGTCAGCGGCACGTCGTCCGCAGCGGGGTCGCCGTACCAGACGTCGCGGTCCGCCAGCGCGAGCTTCTGCGCCTCGAGGATCGTGTGGGCGCCCAGCTCGGTGGACGGGTCGAGCGCGGCGTCGTCGAAGCCCTCCAGGATCTTGCACGCGGCCAGCAGCGCGGGGCCCTGCCCCCAGGAGCCGGTCTTGGCGATCGTGTACCCGCGGAACGTCACGGTGGTCGCGTCCTCGTAGGACGCCTCGAAGGCCGCGACGTCGGCGGCGGTCATGACGCCCGCGTGGTCGCCGCCGTCGGAGTGCCGGTGCGGGGTCCCGACGAACTCCTCGACGGCCTGGCCGACGCGCTCGCGCCAGGTGGCGCGGCCGAGGTCGATGGCCTCCTCGCGGCTCCCGGCGGCAGAGCCCGCGGCCACGACGGCGTCCAGCAGGTCGGCGTACTCCGGGTTGGTGACGAGGGTCCCGGGGGCGGGCGCCACGCCGTCGGGCAGCCAGCGCGCGGCCGAGGTGGGCCAGTGGTCCTGGAACAGCTCGGCGACCATGGAGATGGTGGAGCTGACCCGGCCGAGCAGCGGATGTCCGTCGCGCGCGTAACCGATGGCGTAGGCGAGCACGTCGGCGAGGTCCCACGTCCCGTGGTCGCGCAGGAGCAGCAGCCAGGCGTCGACGGCGCCCGGTACCGCCGCCGCCAGGGCACCGGAGCCCGGGACGAGGTCCAGCCCTTCGGCCCGGTAGTGCTCGATGGTCGCGCCGGCGGGCGCCGGTCCCTGGCCCATCAGGACGCGGGGCGCCGACGGCGCTTCGGCGGTGACGAAGACGCCGGTCATGTCGCCGCCGGGCCCGTTGAGGTGCGGCTCCACGACATGCAGCACGAAGGCCCCTGCCACCGCCGCGTCGAAGGCGTTGCCGCCCCGTTCGAGCACGGCCTGGGCGCTCGCAGTGGCGATCCAGTGGGTGGAGCCCACCATCCCGAACGTGCCCTGGAGGTCGGGTCGGGTCAGCGGTGCGGGCGGAGGGGTGAACGACGAGGTGCCGGCGGTCGGCGACGGAGTGCGCACTGGAGAATCCAATCAGGGTCGGACGGGACGATTGAATACAATCATTCTCTGCACGGACCCGATGTATGCAATGTGTGGCCGTCTTGTTCAGCCACCGTGTCGAGCCTCAAGGCGACGCGTTGAGGCGCTGTTGAGCGGCGTTTTGGCGTGAGCTCCGGGGGCGGTGCGGCTCCTGAGGGTCTCGTGACCGGGAACGATCTCACCTTACGATCGGGTCACAGATCGGGCTGCTGACAGTCATCCGGGCCCATCGGTGCGCGGGGCACCCGTACCGTGGGCGCCGCGCGAGCCGCCACGCTGCGGACCGCAGCACCCCCTACGTAACGAGCCTTTGTGACCTTTGCCGAATACCTGACACGCAACTATGACAACCTTCTGGAGCTCGGCCTCGAGCACCTCAACCTGGTCCTCGTCTCCATGGGGATCGCGCTCGTCGTGGGCCTGCCACTCGGGATCGTGGCCCATCGCAACGGGTTCCTGCGCAACCCGATCCTCGCCGGCGCAGGGTTCTTCCTGACCCTGCCGTCGCTGGCGCTCTTCTCGATCTTCATCCCGGTGCTCGGGATCGGTGCGCCTCCCGCGATCGCTGCCCTGAGCCTGTACGCGCTCCTGCCGATCGTGAGCAACACGGTCACGGGGCTCGCCTCGGTGAGCCCCGCGGTGGTCAAGGCGTCGCAGGGCATGGGCATGACCGGCTTCCAGCGCCTGCTCAGGGTCGAGCTGCCGCTGGCCTGGCCGGTGATCCTCACCGGCATCCGGGTCTCCACGCAGGTGGTCATCGGGATCGCCGCCATCGCAGCCCTCGTGGGCGGCCCGGGCCTCGGCACCGAGATCTTCCGGGGCCTGCGTTCCCAGGGCAACGCGAGCGCTCCCAACCTGGTCTACGGCGGCACGCTCGGCGTCATCGTGCTGGCACTCCTGCTCGATGCCGCCTTCGTCCTGATCCGCCGACTCACCACTTCGCGAGGTATCCGATGACCACCACCGAGACGATGACCCAGGCCGGTCCGACGGGAGCCGACGCCAAGCCGATGATCGAGCTCGTCGGCCTCACCAAGCGGTTCTCCGGCACGGCAGAGGCAGCGGTGGACGGGCTCACGCTCACGGTCAACGAGGGCGAGATCACGGTGCTCGTCGGGCCGTCCGGCTGCGGCAAGACCACCTCGATGGAGCTGATCAACCGCCTCATCGAGCCGACGTCGGGCCAGATCCTCATCGACGGCGAGGACATGACCCATACGAACCCGGACGAGCTGCGCCGGCACATCGGGTACGTGATCCAGGAGACCGGGCTGCTGCCGCACCGCACCATCGCGCAGAACGTCGGCACCGTGCCGAAGCTGCTCGGCTGGGACAAGAAGCGCATCGCCGCACGCGTGGACGAGCTGCTCGAGATGGTCGGCATGGACCCGGCCACCTACCGCGACCGCTACCCCAAGGAGCTGTCCGGCGGGCAGCGTCAGCGCGTCGGCGTTGCCAGGGCGCTGGCTGCCGACCCGCCCGTGATGCTCATGGACGAGCCGTTCGGTGCCATCGACCCGATCACCCGGGAACGCCTGCAGAACGAGTTCCTGCGACTCCAGCAGCAGGTCCGCAAGACCATCATCTTCGTCACGCACGACATCGACGAGGCGCTCAAGATGGGTGACCGCATCGCCGTGCTGCGCAACCAGTCGCACATCGCCCAGTACGACACCCCGGAGAACCTGCTCACCAGTCCGGCCGACGACTACGTGTCGGACTTCATCGGGACAGGTGCCTCGCTGAAGCGGCTCAACCTGAGCCGCGTGCGGGACATCGAGATGGCGACGGACGCGCCGACGGCAAGCCTCTCGACGCCGGTGGCCGAGGTGCGGGCCGCTCTGCTGGCCTCCAGCTGGACGTCCCTGCTGCTGCTCGACGCCGCCGGCCGCCCCGCCCGATGGGTGAACGGCCGGGACCTGGTCCGGGCTGAGAAGGGCACGGCGCTCACGGACCTGGGCCTGCCGGTCGAGGCGATCGTGGAGCCCCACGCGACGCTGGCCGACGCGCTCGACGAGCTCATCGCCTCCAACGTGGGCTGCACCGTGGTGGTCGACGGGACCGGCGCCTACCAGGGGGTCGTGGACCTGGAGACCATCATGACCGTGGTCAGGACGGTCCGGGACGAGTACGAGCGGTTCCATCTCGCGCAGAAGCTCGCCGGGAAGCCGACCGACGGTCAGGTGCACTGATGGCGGGCACCGCACTGGCCGCACAGGCGCCGCCAGGTCCGTCGGGCACACCCGGTGTGTCGGGTACGTCCGGCACGCCCGGCAGGGCCGGGAGCCGGCGCGGCGGGTCGCCGCTGACCTGGTTCGGCATGCCCGTGCTGCTCGCGGTGATCCTGGGCGGCACGTATCTCTGGGTGAGCTCGCTCGAGCTGGACTCGATCGAGCAGCGCACGCTCAACGCCGAACAGCTGACGCAGAGCACGATCGAGCACCTGCACATGACCGCGGTCTCGACGGCCATCGTGATCGTGCTCGCGATCCCGCTCGGCGTCCTGCTGTCGCGGCCGTTCGCCCGGCCCGTGGTGCCCGCTGTGCTGGGGCTCGCGAACATCGGCCAGGGCGTGCCGTCGTTCGGGCTGATCACGATCGTCATCCTCTGGACATCGCTGGGCTTCTGGCCCATGATCATCGGCCTCGTGGCCTGCTCGACGCTGCCCATCCTGCGCAACACCATGGTGGGGCTGGAGCAGGTGGACCGGACGGCCGTCAAGGCGTCGCGCGGGATGGGGATGTCACCGCTGCAGGTGCTCCTCAAGGTAGAGCTCCCGCTGGCCTTCCCGGTCATGATCGCCGGCATCCGTACCGCACTGATCATCAACGTCGGCACCGCGGCCCTCGGCACGTTCTTCGGCCAGGGCGGGCTCGGCTTCATCATCTACAACGGCATCACCCTCAACCGCACGCCCGTGCTCATCACGGGTGTGGTCCTGGTCTCGGCGCTGGCGCTGCTCGTCGACTACCTGGCCGGCGCGCTCGGCCGGCTGCTCGCCCCACGGGGCTTGTGAGCGAACGCCCCTGGCGGGCACCACGAAGCAGCGCTATCGAAGAACAACGCTCTGGAAAGGAGCATTAATGCGCATGAAAAAGGTATTCGCGACGGCAGGCGTGGTCACGGTGTCGTTCAGCCTGGCCGCCTGCGGCGGCAGCGACAACGCTGCGTCCGCGACCGACGGCGCCCTCGCCGGTGCCGAGATCGTCGTCGGGTCCAAGGACTTCGACGAGCAGCTCGTCCTGGGCAATATCACCAAGCTCGCGCTGGAGAACGCCGGCGCCACGGTGGACGACCAGATCAACCTCGGCGGCACCGACGCGGCGCGCGCCGCGCTGATCTCCGGCGACATCGACACGTACTGGGAGTACAACGGCACCGCCTGGATCAGCTTCTTCGGCGAGACCGAGGCGATCCCGGACCGCATCGAGCAGTACGAGGCCGTGCGGGACCGCGACCTCGAGGAGAACCAGCTGGTCTGGATGCAGCCGGCGGAGTTCAACAACACCTACGCGCTCGCGTTCCCGACCGCAGCCGCGGAGGAGCTGGGCAACCCCACCAAGCTCTCCGACCTGGCCGGCCTCGTCGCCGACGACCCGGACGCCGCGACGGTCTGCGTGGAGAACGAGTTCTCCACGCGCGACGACGGCCTGCCGGGCCTGGAGGAGGCCTACGGGATCGAGTTCCCGGACGACAACGTCACGGTGCTCGACACCGCGCTCGTGTACACGGCTGCGGCGGCGCAGGACCCCTGCAACTTCGGCGAGGTGTTCACCTCCGACGGTCGCGTGGCCTCGCTCGACCTGACGGTCCTCGAGGACGACAAGGGATTCTTCCCCCTGTACAACCCGAGCCCGGTCTTCCGCGAGGAGGTCTACGAGGAGTACGGCGACCAGCTCGACGAGATCTTCGACCCGATCTCGGCCGCGCTCACCCAGGAGGAGATGACCATGCTCAACGAGCGCGTCTCCGTCGACCTGGAGCAGCCCGCTGACGTGGCCGAGGACTGGCTGACCGAGCAGGGCCTGCTGTAGGTCCCCGGCTCCCTCGCGCGCCCGCGCCCGCGCCCGCCGCTCCCGGCGGGACGGGACGCGGGCGCGTCTCTTTCCGCTGGGTGAAACCGTGAGTACAGTCTCGCCATGGAAAAGGACAATGAGGTCACTTCACAAGGCACGGCCGGGGGGCCGCCGACGCCGGGCGGTGGGACCGCCGCCGGGTACGACGGGTCCCTCGAGAAGCCGCGCTGGAAGATCGTCGGCCCTGGCCTCATCGTCGCGGCCACCGGCATCGGCGCCGGTGACCTCGTCGCCACGATGGTCGCGGGCAGCGCCTACGGGTACGCCCTGCTGTGGGCGGTGATCCTCGGTGTCGTCATCAAGATCGTGCTGGTCGAGGGTGCGGGACGCTGGACGCTCTCGACCGGCCGCACCATCTTCGACGGCTGGAAGTCGCTGGGGCTGTGGGCCGTCGTCTACTTCGGCATCTACGTGGTGATCTGGGGCTTCAGCTACGGCGCCGCCGCGATGTCCGGCGTCGGCCTCGCGCTGAACGGCCTGTTCCCGGGTGTCGACGTGCGGTACTGGGCGATGCTCGCGGGAGTCGCGGGCCTGCTGCTCGTCTGGTTCGGCAAGTACAAGCCGTTCGAGAACGTCATGGCGGTCCTGATCGGCGTCATGTTCGTGACCGTCGTGGGCTCGGCCATCATGACGACGCCCAACCTCGGGGAGATCGCCGCCGGCCTGGTGCCGATCATCCCGGAGGGTGCGGTGCTGAACACGCTGGGCCTCGCGGGCGGCGTCGGCGGCACGATCACCCTGGCCGCCTATGGCTACTGGCTCACCGAGAAGGGCTGGGACACGCCCCGCTGGATGCGCGTCATGCGGCTCGACAACGCGTGGGCGTACGTGATGTCAGGCATCTTCGTGGTGTCGATGCTGATCGTGGGCGCCGAGCTCCTGTTCTCCGCCGGGATGGCCGTGGCCGACGGCGAGGAGGGGCTCATCGACCTCGCCGACGTCCTCTCGCAGCGGTACGGGGCGTTCATGGCGCCGCTGTTCCTCGTCGGGTTCTTCGCCGCGACGTTCTCGTCGATCCTCGGTGTCTGGCACGGCGTGTCGCTGATGTTCGCCGACTTCGTCGCCACCATGCGCAACCTGCCCAGCGACGACCCCCGCCGCGGCGCGGGCGGCACCTACCACCGCGCGTACATCCTGTGGCTGACGTTCCCGCCGATGGCGCTGCTGTTCCTCGGCAAGCCGATCCTGCTCGTCGTGATCTACGGCGCGCTGGGCTCGCTGTTCATGCCGTTCCTCGCGCTGACGCTGCTGATCCTCATGAACTCCAAGGCGGTGCCGCCGCGGTGGCGCAACCGGTGGTGGGTCAACGTGATCCTCGTCCTGGTGGCTGCGATGTTCCTGTTCCTCGGCGGCAACCAGCTGATCAAGGCGGTAGCGCCGCTCTTCGGCGGCTGACCCATCCACCGACGTGTCAGACCCTCAGGTCACTCCGGTGGCCTGAGGGTCTGACCCGTCCCGGAGGTTCTGACAGGTCGGAACCGGTCAGGCCGCCGCCGGGGCCTCGCGCATGCTCCGGACCTTCTCGTAGATGCCCTCGAACGCGTCGAGGGTGCCGTCCACGGCGTGCGCCGCGACGAGCTCCCGGCTGGCCGCGCCCATCCGGCGGCGGAGGCCGGCGTCCGCGAGGAGGTCGCTCAGCCGGTTGGCCAGCTCGCGGACGTCACCGGGGGTGTAGAGCCAGCCGTTGACCCCTGGCCGCACGAGGTGGGGCAGCGCCATCGCGTCGGCGGCGACCACCGGCAGGCCCGAGGCCATCGCCTCGAGGGTGACCAGGCTCTGCAGCTCGGCCACACCCGGCATGCAGAACACGTCCGCCCGGGAGTAGGCGGTGAGCAGCTCGTCGTCGGGCACGTACCCGCGGAACCGGACGCGGTGCGAGACGCCGGAGGTCGCGGCGAGCTCCGCCCACTCCTCGGCCTTCGCGCCGGTGCCGACGATCTCGAGCCGACCGGGCAGGTCCGCGGGCAGCAGGGCGAAGGCGCGGATGATCTCGTCGACCCGCTTCTCCTGGTCCAGGCGGCCCACGAACAGGACGGTGGGCTCGGCGCGCCCGTCCCGGACGGTGGTCGTGTACCGCTCGGTGTCGATGCCGTTGGACACCGGGACCGCGTGGGTGAGGCCCGCGTGCTGCGCGAGCAGGTCGACGGCACGCGGGGTGGGGGCGGTGACGACGTCGGCCTTCGCGTAGACGCGCCCGATGTCCTGCCAGGCCCAGCGCCCCACGGCGCGGTGCATCGAGCTCGGCACCATGAGGTAGCCGACGATGTTCTCCGGCATCAGGTGGTTGGTGGCCACCAGGGGAAGGCCCTCGCGGTGCGCGGCGTCGACCAGGGCGCGGCCGACGATGAAGCTGCCGTTGGTGTGCACGACGTCGGGCCGGACCTCGTCGAGGATCTCGGTGACCGCCCGGCGCGTCTCCCACGGCAGGCACACGCGCAGGTTGTCGTGCGACCGGTAGCGCCGGGACCGCAGCCCGTGCAGCACCACGCCGTCGCGCACCTCGCGCACCGGCGCGCCGGTCGGCGACGGTGCGACGACGTGCACGTCGTACCCACGCCGGGCCAGGCCGGTGGCCAGGCTGCCGGCGAACCGGGCCGCGCCGTTCACAGCGGGCGGGTAGGTGTCGGCGCCGATCAGGATCGTGCGGAAAGTACCGGGCAGGTTCACTGTGCTGTACCTCTCGATGGTTCGGGAAGTCTCGAAGGGTTGGAACGCGCCGCGCGAGCCGCTACGGCGTCTGGATGAAGCCGGGCAAGGACGAGGACCCCCACGGCCGCGGCGACCGCCGCGCCGCCGAGGAGGAACCAGGTGGCGACGGGCGTCTCAGCGCCCTCGCCGAGGAGCAGCGCGCCCAGGAGGACCGCGACTATCGGGTCCACGACGGTGAGGCACGCGACCACCACCTCGGGCGGACCGGACGGGTACGCCTGCTGCACGAGCCAGCCGCCCACGACGAGGGCGACGACGGCGCTCGCGGCGGCACCGAGCACCGTCGGCTCGTACCAGAGGGAGCCGGCCGTGAGCTCCTGGAAGATCACCCGCATGAGGGCGGAGAGCAGGCCGAACGCGGTGGCCCCCGCCGTCGCGCACGCGACGCAGCGGAGCCAGCCGCCGACCGCCAGGCCCGCGGTCGCGAGGGCGAGCACGACACCGCCGACGACGAGGGTGGTCGGCAGCGTGGATCCGGGCGGCGGTGGACTGCCGGTGCTGCCGCCCACCGACGCGGCGACGAACACCGCGACGCCGGCCATCGTCAGCACGACGCCGAGGATGACGCTGCGGCTGGGCGGACGCCGGGACCGGAGCGAGGAGAGCAGGACCGCCACGGGCACGGCGAGCACCCCGATCGGCTGGACCACGCGGAGCGGAGCGAGCGCGAGCGCTATGGCGTGCACGATCGTGCCGCCCCCGGCGAGCCCGAAGCCGGCCAGCCAGCCCGGACGCCGGGCGATCCTGGCGAGGCGGCCCAGGGAGAGGACCCGTTCGCGGGGGAGTGGCTGCCCGTAGAGATCGGCCACCTCGCGGTGCTGCAGGACGGCCGCCCCGGCGAACAGGGCGGCGCCGAGCACTGCGAGGGTGATCGCTATGGCTTGCATGGGTCAACGGTGACGTAAGGATGCCCTTCTCCGCCACCAGGTTTCCCCCCGGGATCGCATGGGGGTTTACCCCCATCTTTCTCGGCCCCCTCCCGCGTTGGCCACAGACGTGCTTAGGGTCAGCGCGATGAACACCGACACGCACTCGCGCCGCCGCGCCGAGCCGCCGCACGATCCACCGCACAAGGCATCGTACGAGTTGCCGTACGCGGCGCTCGTCGGGGGCACGCCCGTTCGCTCCGCTGACCTCGAGGTTCGCGGCGTCCGCGCGCACGTCCGGGTGTACGGCGCCGAGACTGCGCCGCGCCGCATGGTGTTCCTGCACGGGCTCCGGGGCGACCACCACGGACTGGAGCCGATCGTCGCTCACCTCGTCCAGGCGCGTCCTGACCTGCAGGTATGGGTGCCCGACCTGCCGGGGTTCGGTGCGTCCGCACCGCTGCGGGACCGAGCGCACGACGTCGCCGGCTACGCCGCGTGGACGGCCGAGCTGCTGGCCGCCGTCGCGCCGGAGGGCGACGTCGTGCTCGCCGGTCATTCCTTCGGGTCGATCGTCGCCGCCGCCACCGTGGCCGCCCCGGTCGGCACCGGACCGGGGCTCCGGCCCGCGCCGTCCGTGCGGGGTCTCGTGCTGGTCAACCCGATAGCGACGGCCGCGCTCGACGGCCCGCGCCGGGCGATGAGTGCCGTCACGGTCGGGGTGCACCGGCTGGCCGCCGCCCTGCCCGAGCGGGCCGGGACGGGCCTGCTGCGTCACCCGTTGTTCACCCGCATCGCGAGCCTCGCCATGGTCACCTCGACCGACCGGGAGATGCGGCGCTGGATCCACGCGGAGCACGATCGGTACTTCTCCGGGTTCGCCGATCGGCGCACCCTGCTGGAGGCCTTCCACGCCTCCGTCGGGACGGACGTCGCCGCCTACGCCCCGCGCATCAGTGCGCCGACGCTGCTGGTCGCGTCGGAGAACGACGACGTCGCGCCGTTGCCGTCCCAGCGGGTCCTGGAGTCGACGCTCGCCGACGCACGGCTGGTCGTGATCCCGCGGGTCGGGCACCTGGCGCACTACGAGGCCCCTGGTGCCGTGGCCCGTGAGACCGCCGGTTTTCTGGCCGCGCTGGAGCCCGCCGCCGGGCGGGATGAACAGTGAGGGAAGATCGGATGAAGATCGTCGTCGACTGCCGGTATCTGCGGGTCGGCCGGCACGACGGCATCAGTCGGTACACCGCGGGGATCGTCACCGCGCTGGCCCGGCTGCACCCGGTCGAGGTGCTGGTGAACGACGAACGCCAGCTCGACCACCTGCCCGACGGGCTGCCGTGGCACCTGGTGAGCGCCCCGACCAGCTGGCGCGAGCCGTTCGTGGCACGGCAGGTGCGGCGCACGGGGGCCGACGTCGTGTTCAGCCCCATGCAGACCATGGGGACGTGGGGACGGGACTACCGCGTCGTCCTGACGCTGCACGACCTCATCTACTACCGGCACCCCACACCGCCACGGAACCTGCCCGCTCCGGTGCGCCTGCTGTGGCGCCTGTTCCACCTCGCCTGGTGGCCGCAGCGGCTCCTGCTGAACCGCGCGGATGCCGTGGTCACCGTCTCCGAGACCACCCGCGACCTCATCGCGCACCACCGGCTGACCCGGCGTCCCGTGACGGTGGTGCCGAACGCGTCCGATCCGGTGCCCACCCGTCCGGGCGGCCGGTCCGAGGCGTCGCGCACCCGCTCGCTCGTCTACATGGGCTCGTTCATGCCGTACAAGAACGTGGAGCTGCCCGCGCGCGCCATGGCGCAGCTGCCCGGGTGGGAGCTGCACCTCATGAGCCCGGTGACGCCCGAGCACCGGGCACGGCTGACCGAGCTGGCCGGCACCGGCACGCTCGTGTTCCATGACGGCGCGTCCGACGAGGTCTACCGCGACGTGCTGGGGAGCGCGACGGCGCTCGTCTCCGGCTCAAGGGACGAGGGTTTCGGGCTGCCGCTGGTGGAGGCGATGGCGCTCGGCACGCCCCTGGTCGTCAGCGACATCCCCGTGTTCCGTGAGGTGGGTGGTGAAGCGGGCGCCTACGTCGGTCCCGACGACGTCACGGGGTTCGTCGCGGCGGTCCGAGAGCTCGACGACGCCGAGACGTGGGCCGAGCGATCGGCGGCGGCTCAGGTGCGCGCGGCATTTTACGACTGGGACGCTTCCGCGAAAACGCTTCTTACACTTCTGGTAGGGTGAAGTTTGACCGTTACCGTTCTGTGATCTAAGGTCTGCGGCGATGACCAGTCACCACAGCACGTCCGCCACCTTGCCAGAGGCGCCCTCCGCACCCGCGGTCGGCAAGGACCGGAAGCCCTCCGGTCGGCTCGTGGGGATCGACGGCCTGCGCTTCGCGGCGGCGGCTGCTGTGCTGCTCTACCACTTCACGGCGACCTCGACGGTGACCGGGTACTGGGGCGTCGACCCCGTGGACGCGTTCCCGCTGCTCAACGAGGTCACGCGGTACGGCTGGCTGGCGGTCGAGCTGTTCTTCATGATCTCGGGGTTCGTGATCCTGCTCAGCGCCGACGGCCGGGGCGTCGCGGGCTTCGTCGCTTCTCGCGTGGGCCGGCTCTTCCCGGCGTACTGGGCCTGCATCGTCCTGACGGCGGGCCTGCAGCAGGTGTGGTCGGGCGGGCGCCGCACGAGCCTCACGGAGACCCTGGTCAACCTCACGATGGTGCAGGACCTGTTCCAGGTCACCGGCGTCCAGGTCGTGTTCTGGACCCTGCTGGTGGAGCTGAAGTTCTACCTGCTCGTGTTCGTGGTGCTGGCGTTCGGCCGGCTCACGCGTAACCGCGTGCTCGCGTTCGCCACGCTCTGGCCGCTCGCCGGCTGGGCCGCCCAGGAGCTCGGCGCCCAGTGGCTCACCGACTGGCTGGTACCGAACTACGCTCCGTACTTCGCCGTCGGCATGCTGCTGTTCCTCGTCTACCGCGACGGTTGGGACCTGGTCAGCGGCCTGCTGCTCGTCGGGGGAATCACCCTGTGCGTGATGCGGGTCCTCGACGCCGCAGGCCGGGCGTCGGACCTCCAGGGCGTGCCGGTGAGCCCCGTCATCGCCGTGATGCTCATGCTGGCGAGCGTCGCGGCCGTCTGGGCGACGACCCTGCCAGGCCCGACCGTCCCGCCCCGGCGGGTGGCGGCCGTGCTCGGCACGGTCGGTGCCCTGACCTATCCCATCTACCTGGTGCACACCCAGTTCGGCTACGCCGTGATCGACCTCCTGGCCCACGAGACCACCCGCACCGTCGCGCTGTTCGCGGCGGGTGGGATCAGCCTCGCCCTGGCCGCGGTGATCCACTACGGCGTCGAGCGCCCGACGGCGACCCGGCTGCGCCGGGCGGTGCAGGCCGGGCTGTTGCGCGGCTCGGACGCCCTGCGCTCGCGTGGCCTGCTGCCCACCACGGACCACATCCGGACCTGAGGTCTCGGGCTGCGGGTCAACCAGCCGTCAGCGCGGCGGGTCCGCCACCGCGAACGGCAGGCGGTGCAGCAGCTCCGCCTGCTCCTCGGCCCGCTTGCGCTCGCGCTGACCAGCGCCGAGCTCACGGTCGCGACGCTCGGCGAGGACGGCGTGCAGGAAGGCCTCCGGGTGGGTGCCGGGCGGCGGACCGGGGGCGACGTAGCGCTCGATCCGGCCGGCGAGGTCGTCGGCGAGCCGGGCGCGGGAGTCGGGTGCGAGCCGGGCGGCGCGGCCCAGGAGCTGGCGGGCGGCCAACGCCAGCCCGTCCGGCAGCCTGCGCATGTCGGCAGTGTGGGCCCACGAGGCCAGGGCCTGCGGCATCACGATCGGTGCCGACAGCGGCTTGCCGCCCCGCACCCGTACCGCGTACGTGCCCGCGGCGAGATCGCCGAGGCGCTTGCCCTTCGCGTTCGACAGCGACGCGATGGCCGCGATGCCGCCGAACGTGAGCCACAGCTCGATCACCCCGACCAGAGCGCGCACCAGTGCGTGGCGGAACCGGACGGGCCCGCCGTCGTCGCGCACCACCCGGATGCCGCAGGCGAGCTTGCCGACGGACCGGCCGCGGGACAGCGTCTCGACGGTGACCGGCACTCCCACCATGACCACGACGGTCGCGACGACATAGATCACCATCGCGATGTCCTCGCCCAGCACGGCGTTCTCCAGGAACCAGATGCCGCCGACGATCAGCGCGACCCAGATGACGGCGCCGATCACCAGGAAGTCGAGCATTGCGCCCATCGCGCGGGTGATGAACGACGCGGGGCGTGCGTCCAGCACCACGCCCTCGCCGATGACTATGCCGTCCTGCACGGTTCCTCCGGTCGGGATGTCGGGGCCTTCGGGGTCACGCCGTATCTCCTGTGCGGCAGACTACCGTCGTGGACATCGACGCCTTCACCGCCGTGCACGCCGCAGAGTGGGACCGCCTCAAGGAGCTCTCGTCCCGGCGCCGCCTGGACGGCGCCGAGGCCGACGAGCTGGTGCGCCTGTACCAGTCGGTCGCCACGCACCTGTCGACCGTCCGGTCGGCCGCGCCGGACCCTGCGCTGGTCACGCGCCTGTCCGACGTCCTGAACCGTGCTCGCACCCGCATCGCCGGCACGCACGAGCCGGCCTGGCGCGAGGTCGTGCGGTTCGCCGTGGTGTCGCTGCCCGCGGCGTTCTACCGGATCCGCTGGTGGTCGCACGCGGTGACGGCGGCCTGCCTGCTCGTGGCGATCGTCGCGGGCGTCTACATCGCCACGGACTCCGCCGCGCTCAACGACATGGCGACGCCGTCGGCGCAGGAGGACTACGTGAACAACGCGTTCGCGTCGTACTACGACCCCGGCATCGGGTTCGCCGCGGTGGTGTGGACCAACAACGCATGGATCGCCGCCCAGGCCGTCGGCGGCGGCATCACGGGGTTCTTCACCCTGATGGTGCTCTGGCAGAACGCGGTGAGCATCGGAGCCACGGGCGGCATGATGGCTGCCCACGGCGAGCTCGACATGTTCCTCACGCTCATCGCCCCGCACGGCCTGCTCGAGCTGACCTGCATCTTCGTCGCGGGTGCCGCCGGGCTGCGGCTCTTCTGGACCCTGATCGATCCCGGGCACCGCAAGCGGTCGGTCGCCATGGCCGCCGAGGGCCGCGCCCTGATCACGACGGTCATCGGGCTCGCGGTGGCGCTCGGGGTCTCCGGTCTCGTGGAAGGCTTCGTCACCGGGTCCGAGATGTACTGGTGGCTCAAGATCGTGATCGGCATGATCGTGCTGGCCGGCTTCTGGACCTACGTCTATGTGCTGGGCCGCCGCGCCGTCCGTGCCGGCGCGACGGGCGACCTCGCCGAGCACGACGCCGGCGCCACGGTGGTCACGGCTGGGTGACAGTTGCGCGGAGCGACCGACGCGCGCGAAAAGCGCGGCCTGGTGTCAGCCCCGCGTACTAGGGTTGCCGCGCAGGCACGACTTGAGACGACAACCGGGAGCACGCCCCCATGACGACGCCCGAGAGCGCACCCGACCAGCCGGCGCAGCCGACGCCCCCGCAGCCCGGAGGGTCCCAGCCCGCCGGCTGGGGCGAGCCGCCGCGGTACGGGCAGTACGCGCCCGGGTACGACCCGGCAGCGCCACCGGCCCAGGACCAGCCGCAGTACGGCACGCCGCAGTACGGCACGGCGCAGGGTGAGCAGGCCGCGCAGTACGGTCAGAGCCAGTACGGGCAGTACTCCCCGTACACCTCGCAGGTACCCGGCTACCGCCCGCCGGCGGACAAGCCCGGCATCGTCCCGCTGCGCCCGCTCAGCCTGGGCGAGCTGTACGACGGCGCGTTCGGCGCCGTCCGCCACAACCCGGGCGTGACGCTGGGCCTGACGGCGATCATCGTCGTCATCGCCGTCGCCCTCGGCACGCTGGTCAGCATCCCCCTGACCACCCTGTTCACCGACATGTTCGCGGACCTGTTCGGGGAGATCGGGTCCGACCCGGCCTTCGACGACCTCGGCTTCACGCAGGACGTCCTCGGTGTGACCTACGGGTCGCTGCTCGGCACCAGCCTGCTGCTCATGTTCGCCACACCGCTCGCCATGGGTGTCATGGCGATCTCCGTCAGCGACTCGGTGATCGGCCGCAAGATCTCGGTGTCCGCCGCCTGGCACCGCGTCGGCAAGCGCGCCTGGTTCCTCATCGGGTTCTCGCTCCTCAGCACCGTCGCGGTGCTCGTGGCGTACGCGCTGGCCGTCGGCATCATCGCGGGGCTGTTCTACGTGGACCCGACGCTCGGCGTGATCGGCCTGTTCCTCGTGCTCGCTGCCCTTCTGGTGGTCGGCGTGTGGGTGTTCACCCGCCTCCTCCTCGTCCCGCCGGCGCTCGCCGTCGAGGGTGGCGGCTTCTGGACCACGGTTCGCCGCGCGTGGAAGCTGACGCGCGGCACGTTCTGGCGGCTGCTCGGCATCTACCTGCTGACGTCGATCATTCTGAGCATCATCGGCCAGATCGTCGCCTTCCCCGTCGGCATGTTGATGGGCGTGTTCATGGCGACCGCGAACAGCGCGGCCCTCGCGGTCGGCTACGGGATCACCTACGTCATCACCGGCGGCATGACCGTGCTGTTCCTCGGTGGCGTCATCGCTCTGCTCTACATCGACACCCGGATGCGTCGCGAGGGACTGGACGTGCAGCTGCAGACCGCGGCCGCCACCGCGGCGGACCAGTGAGATGAGGGCCGGCCTACCCGTCGTCCCGGACCGGGACACCGCACGTGAGTGGCTCAGCAGCGAGCTGCAGGGCCCCGAGTACGCGGAGCGCGAGTCCCTGCTGTCGCGCCTGATCAGCTGGGTGCTGGACTGGCTGAACGGCATCGACTGGCCCGACACGTCGATGTCGGGGCCCCAGCTCGGAGTGGTCATCGCGGTGGTCGTCGTGGTGGTCCTCGTGCTCGCCTGGCTGGTGGCCGGGCCGGTGCGCCTCGGGCGCAACCGCGCGGGCTCCGCCGAGGTGCTCGACGCCGATGACGCCCGCACCGCCACGCAGATGCGCGCGGCGGCCGACGCCGCCGCGGCGTCGGGCGACTGGCGGACGGCGGCCGTCGAGCGCTTCCGTGCCGTCGTCCGCTCTCTGGAGGAACGCGTGATCATCGACCCGCGGCCCGGCCGCACGGCCCAGGAGGCCGCCGCCGACGCCGGCGCACGCCTGCCCGCTCAGGCCGCCGGCCTGCGCTCGGGCGCCGACCTGTTCGACGGCGTCGAGTACGGCGACCGGGTGGCCACGCAGGGCGACGACGCGGACCTGCGTGCGCTCGACGCCGAGGTCACCGCGGCACGGCCTGGGGTGTCCGCATGACGGTCACGCCCCTGCCTCCGCCACCCGCTCCGACGCCTCCCACAGCGGTCGCCGGTTCGTCGACCGGCCCGGTCGACGAACCGCCCGTCGTGATCGGCGACGACAGCACCGGCCGGTCACGCGCCGCGAGCACCTGGCGCCGGCTGCGCTGGCCGTTGACGGTGCTCGCCGCCATCGCCCTCCTTGTCCTGTTCCTCGCGGTGGTCCGCCCGCCGACGTCGGCCGACCCGTACGCCCCGGACAACCCGGAGGAGAACGGGGGGATGGCCGTCGCCGAGGTCCTGAAGGACCAGGGCGTGCGGATCACTCACGTGACCACGGTCGCCGATGCCGTGGCGGCCGCTGGGCCGGACAGCACCCTCCTGGTCACGCCCAATCCCGGATTCTTCGCCGACGACCAGATCTCGTCACTGAACCGGACGGGCGCCGACCTCGTCGTGCTCGGCGGGGACTACACCATGGTCGCGGCCGTGAGCCGGAACACCCTCGACTCCACGTACGGCGAGACGGACGGCCCCGTGCCGCCGCAGTGCGACGACCCGACGGCGCAGGCCGCCGGCGAGGTGACGCTGCGGCCAGGGCTCTACGACGTGTCGGACGGGGCGGACGGCGACGCCGTGCGCCCGGTGCTGTGCTGGCCCGACGGCCTCGGCGCCTACGCCTACGCGCGGCTGGACTTCCCGGACCGGTCCGTGACCTTGGTCGACGACCCGGCGGTGATCCGCAACGGCACCGTCCTGGACGAGGGCAACGCCGCGCTCGCGCTGCGGATGCTGGGCCAGCACGAGGACCTGGTCTGGCTGGTGCCGAACCCGATGGACGTCAGCACCGGCGACGACGAGCCGACGCCCGCGGAGCGCGGCCAGATCAACCCGATGATGCCGCCCGGATCCGCACCCGTCGCGCTGGTGGTCGTGCTCGCCGCCGTGCTGCTCGCCCTGTGGCGCGTGCGCCGCATGGGTCCGCTCGTCGTCGAGGACCTGCCGGTGCTCGTGCGGTCGTCCGAGGCCACGCGCGGCCGTGCTCGCCTGTACCGGGCAGCCCGCGCCCGTGGGCATGCCGCGGCGGGCCTGCGCGCATCCACGGCCGACCGGATAGCCTCGCGCCTCGGCCTGGCTCGCTCGTCCGACGCCACTTCCGTGGTCGACTCAGTCGTCGCCGCGACCAACCGCCCGTCGCAGCAGGTGGCAGACCTGCTCTACGGCCCACCCCCCGCTGACGACGCCGCGCTCGCCGAGCTCGCGCGCCGACTCGACATCCTGGAGAGCGAGGTCCACCGACCGTGACCGAACCAGCCTTCCCCCACCAGCCCGCCACTCAGCCCGCTGAGCCCATGCCGGCCCAGCAGCCGAGCACCGAGCAGCCCGCGGCACCGGGTCCGCAGAGCGCACCGCCGACGGACCGGCCCGTGGCCGAGCAGGCCCCGGCCCGGCCGGCCGCGGCCGAGCCGCCCGCCCCGTCGCAGGAGCTGCGTGCCGCACTGGCGGCGGTCCGTACGGAGGTGGGCAAGGCCGTCGTCGGGCAGGATGCGGCAGTGACCAGCCTGCTCATCGCTCTGCTGTGCCAGGGGCACGTGCTCCTGGAGGGCGTTCCGGGTGTCGCGAAGACGCTCCTGGTGCGCACCCTGGCGGCAGCGCTGAAGCTGGACACCAAGCGCGTCCAGTTCACGCCCGACCTCATGCCGGGTGACGTCACGGGTTCGCTCGTCTACGACGCGCGCACCGCCGAGTTCTCGTTCCGCGAGGGCCCCGTGTTCACCAACCTGGTGCTGGCGGACGAGATCAACCGCACGCCCCCCAAGACCCAGGCATCCCTCCTGGAGGCGATGGAGGAGCGCCAGGTGTCGGTGGACGGCACGCCCCGGCTGCTGCCCGACCCCTTCATGGTGATCGCCACGCAGAACCCCGTCGAGTACGAGGGCACCTACTCGCTGCCCGAGGCCCAGCTCGACCGGTTCCTGCTCAAGCTCGTGCTGCCCCTGCCCGAGCGCGACCAGGAGGTGGAGGTCCTCGCCCGGCACGCCGCAGGGTTCGACCCGCGCGACCTGGCCGCCGCCGGCGTCACCCCCGTGGCCGACGCCGACATCCTGGAGCGCGCCCGTGCCGAGGTGGCCCGGGTCCAGGTGTCGCGCGAGGTGCTCGGGTACGCCGTGGACGTGTGCCGCGCGACCCGCTTCTCGCCGTCGCTCTCGCTCGGCGTCTCGCCGCGTGGCGCTACCGCGTTGCTGCGCACCGCGCGGGCCTGGGCGTGGCTTTCCGGGCGGTCCTTCGTGACCCCCGACGACATCAAGGCGCTCGCCCACCCGACGCTGCGGCACCGCGTGCAGCTGCGCGCGGAGGCCGAGCTCGAGGGTGTCACCGCCGAGGGCGTGCTGGACACGGTGCTGGCCTCCGTGCCCGTGCCGCGCTGAGGCCGCGTCCATGGTCGTGACGTGGCGGGCTGCTGCCCTGATGGGGCTCGGCGTGGTCCCCGTGCTGCTCCTGCCCGCGAACGGGACGGTGCTGGTGTGGGCGGTGGTGGTGGTCCTGGTGTGCGCTGTCGACATCGTGCTGGCCGCCTCCCCGCGGCGGGTGGCGGTGCAGCGGCGGGTACCCGGTTCCGTGCGGCTGCGCGCCGAGGCGACGAGCGAGCTGGTGCTCCGTAACGCTTCCGGACGGCGGCTGCGCGCCGTGGTCCGGGACGCCTGGGGGCCGTCGGCGGGTGCGGGACCGGGGCGGGGCAGGTCGGAGCGGGTGCGCCCGGCGTCAGGCGGGTCCGGGCGTCACCATGTGAACCTGCCCGACGGCGAGGCAGCGCGTCTGCCCACCACGCTCGTGCCGACCCGGCGGGGCGACCGGACGGCGGGCGGGGTGACCATCCGCAGCCTCGGGCCGCTGGGCCTGGCGGGTCGCCAGGTCACGCTGCCGGTGCCGGGCCGCCTGCGCGTGCTGCCGGAGTTCGCGAGCCGCAAGCACCTGCCGTCGCGCCTGGCGCGGCTGCGGGAGATGGACGGTCGCGCGGCGGTGCAGATCCGCGGCGAGGGCACCGAGTTCGACTCCCTGCGGGAGTACGTGGTGGGCGACGACGTCCGCTCGATCGACTGGCGCGCCACCGCACGCCGGCGCGAGGTCGTGGTGCGCACCTGGCGGCCGGAGCGGGACCGGCGGGTGATGATCGTGCTCGACACCGGGCGGACGTCCGCGGCCCGGGTGGGTGCGGCGGACTCGACGGGCGCGCCCCGGCTGGACTCCAGCATCGAGGCGGCGCTGCTGCTCGCGGCGCTGGCGGGCCACGCGGGCGACCGGGTGGAGCTCGTGGCGTTCGACCGCACCGTCCGGTCCCGCGTGGTGGGCGCGGCCGGGCCGCGGCTCATGCCCGCGATGGCGGAGTCGCTGGCTACCGTCGAGCCGGTGCTCCTGGAGACGGACTGGCCGGGCGTGGTGACGCAGGTGCGGACCCGCATGACGCAGCGCGCGCTCGTGGTGCTGCTCACGACCCTCGACCCTGCGGCGGTGGAGAACGGCCTGCTGCCCGTGGTGGACCAGCTCGCCCGGAACCACACGGTGGTCGTCGCGTCCGTCGCGGACGAGGAGGTGGCCGGGCTGCGGGCCGGACGCGAGACGGTCACCGAGGTCTACGACGCGGCGGCTGCCGCGCGGGGAGACCTGGAACGCACCGCCGTCACGACGATGCTGCGCCGCTACGGGGCCGACGTCGTCGAGGCGCTGCCGGACGACCTGGCGCCGCGCCTGGCGGACGAGTATCTGGCGCTCAAGGCGGCGGGCCGGCTCTGACCGGACCTCACGCCCCCAGGTGGCGGAGCACCGCCAGGACGCGGCGATGGTCGGCGGCGTCCTGCGGGAGGTCCAGCTTGGTGAAGATCGCCGCAACGTTCTTCTCGACCGCCCCGTACGACAGGTGCAGCAGCTCGGCGATCGCCCCGTTGGACCGGCCCTGGGCCATGAGGCCCAGCACCTCGCGCTCCCGAGCCGACAGGCGCTCCAGGTCGTCGTCCTGCCGGGCGGACCCCATGAGCTGGGAGACGACCTCGGGGTCGAGCACAGTCGCGCCACCGGCCACCCGGCCGAGTGCGTCGACGAAGTCACCGACGTCGGCCACCCGGTCCTTGAGGAGGTACCCGACGCCACGCGCGTCGCCGGCCAGCAGCCGGCTCGCGTACCGGGTCTCGACGTACTGCGAGAACAGCAGCACCGGCAGCCGTGGGTGCCGGGTCCGCAGGCCCAGCACCGCGCGCAGCCCCTCGTCGGTGAAGCTGGGCGGCATCCGGATGTCGGCGACGACCACGTCGGGCAGCGCCTCCTCGCGGACGAGGCGCGCGACCTCCCGCTCCAGAGCCTCACCGTCGCCGACGGTGGCGACGGTGTGGCCGCGCCGCGTCAGGAGAGCGGCGAGGCCGTCGCGCAGGATCGCCGAGTCCTCGGCAAGGAGCACCCGCAGGCTCGAGGGCGGGCCGTCCGGCCCGGTCATGCACGGCTCGACGGGTTGGTGGCTGGCAGGATCACGGTCACTACCGTAGGCCCACCGGCCGGGCTGGACAGGTCGAGCGTGCCGTCGACGGAGTACACCAGCCCGGCCAGCCCCGCCAAGCCGGAGCGCCGGCCGGGGCCCCCGGGGCGCACCACGCCCGCGCCACCGCGGCCGTCGTCGCGCACCCGGATGCGGACCGCGTCGGCGACGGGCTCGACCTGGACGGACACCTCGCCGGCGCGGGCGTGCGTGGCGGCGTTGGCGACCAGCTCGGCGACGGTGGAGTAGACGATCGACTCCAGGGCCGGAGCCAGGCGGCCGTCCGCCTCCAGGCCAGGATCCACGGACACGCTGACCGGCAGCGTCGAGCGTGCGGCCAGCGTCCCGAGCGCCACGGTGAGACCGCTGTCGAGGGCGGGCGGGTGGATGTCCCGCGCCAGCTCGCGCAGCTCCGCGAGCGCTTCCTTGGCGGACGAGTGGGCGGTGTCGAGCAGGTCGGCGGCCTGGTGCGGGTCGCCGCCGTCGGCGAGCTGCTCGCGCGCCTCACCGAGCTGCATGGCTACGGAGACGAGGCGGGCCTGCGTGCCGTCGTGCAGGTCACGTTCGATGCTGCGCAGGCGCGCGTCGGCGTGGTCCACCGTGCCCGTGCGCGACCGCTCCAGCTCGGCGACGCGCAGGCTCGCCCGGGTGGGGCCCAGCAGGCCGTGCGAGAGCGCGCGGAAGATCATCGCGAACATCCGCGTGATCCACGGCCAGCACAGGAGCAGCATCAGGCCGACCACCGCGGCCAGTGCGAGGCGCGGGGGCGTGTCCACGAAGTAGGCGTCGCCGAAGGCCGCGCCACGGTGCAGCTCTCCGTCGGTCCCGAGCTCCGCCGGCAGGAACCGGTACCAGTACCAGTAGGTGAGGCCGCCCAGCCCGGCGCCGAGGAACGTGCTGCTCGTGACGAACGACACGATGGACAGGGGCAGGGCGATGAGCACGAAGAGCAGCGCACGCCAGGCGGAGGCGTCGGAGAGCATGGACCCGACGGTCCGCCAGAAGCCGCGGGGCCGGACGTAGGGCGCCGGCGCCGCGATGTCGGCGTCGAGCAGCTCATGGGCCAGGCCGCGGTAGGCCGCACCCCAGCCGCGCGCGGCGAGCACGGCGGCGCCGGCCGCGACCAGCCCGACCACCGTGACGGCGACGCCTGCGGTGAGGCTCACCGCGAAGACCGCGTAGGCGAAGGCGAACGGCGTGAGCAGGAGGACGAGCGCGAGGTAGCCCTGCTCCCGCCAGGTGCGGCTCGCGAACGGGGCGGTGAGGAAGCGCGGGCCCGGACGGGCGGTCCCACCGGGGGCGGCGGTGCCGGCCACGAGCCGGTCGGCGGTCAGGGAGGTCATGGTCCAAGGTTCGGGCCTGGCCGGGCGCCCGCGACAGGGTGCCGACCGCCGGGTTCGACCGGGGGCTGTCCCCCAGGAGGGGCCGGTCCGGACCTGGTCGCACCCGGGCAACCCGGGACGCTACGGGCGGGTGAACTCGCAGTAAACGGGCAGCACACGGCGGGCAAGGCCGAGTTTGCTGGACCAGCCTGGCACACTGGAGGACATGAAGGTACGAGTTCTCGTCGTCGACGACGACACAGCACTGGCGGAGATGATCGGCATCGTCCTCAAGGGCGAGGGGATCGACGCCGTGTTCTGTGCCGACGGTGACTCCGCGCTGGGGATGTTCCGCACCCACCAGCCGGACCTTGTGCTGCTCGATCTCATGCTCCCCGGCAAGGACGGCGTGCAGGTCTGCCGCGAGATCCGCGCCGAGTCAGGTGTGCCGATCATCATGCTGACGGCCAAGTCCGACACGCTCGACGTCGTGGTGGGACTGGAGTCCGGCGCCGACGACTACGTGTCCAAGCCGTTCAAGCCCAAGGAGCTCGTGGCCCGGATCAAGGCCCGCATGCGCCGCAGCGAGGACCCGGGCCCGGAGCGCCTCGTCGTCGGCGACGTCGAGATCGACGTCACCGGCCACACCGTCATGCGGGACGGCGAGCGCATCGCGCTCACCCCGCTGGAGTTCGACCTGCTCGTGGCGCTGGCCCGCAAGCCGTGGCAGGTGTTCACGCGGGAGGTGCTGCTGGAGCGCGTCTGGGGCTACCGGCACAGCGCCGACACGCGTCTCGTCAACGTCCACGTCCAGCGCCTGCGCTCCAAGATCGAACGTGACCCGGAGAACCCGGAGATCGTCCTCACGGTGCGCGGCGTCGGTTACAAGGCGGGCGCGACACGCTGATGTCGCACGGCCTGGTCACGCGGCTGCGCCGGGTGGGGGCCCGGGCCCGGGTGGTCGCTGTCCGGTCCACCCGTCGCGCGATCGCGCAGTGGCGCTCCTCCCTGCAGCTGCGGGTCGTCACCACGGCGCTCGCCATCGGGTTCGCGGCGATCGCGGTCCTGGGGCTGTACCTGTCGACGTCGGTCCGCGACGGCATCTACGAGCAGCGGCTCGCCGCCATCGACCGGGAGGCCGCCGCGTTGACTGCGCAGGTGTCGCGGAACTTCTCGGAGACCCAGACGACGTCGGACGGCGAGCTGCAGGTCCTGCTGAACGACACCATCGCGACGCTCGGGGCCGCGAGCGGTTCCACCGCGGCCGAGTACTTCCTGCTGCAGGAGGAGGACGGCACCGCCCAGGTCGCCAACGTGGCCTCGCGAGCCGACCTGACGGACCTGCTCATCACCAACGAGCTGCGCGAGGCGAACATCGCCTCCGACGACGACCAGGTGCTGCAGGCGGTGGGCATCCCGTCCCGGGACGACGGCGGCATGGTCAGCCCGGGCGTCATCGTGGGCTCAACGGTCCAGGCGGCGCCCGATGCCAGGTACGAGATCTACTACCTCTACTCCCTGGAGCCCGAGCAGGAGACGCTGTCGTTCGTGCACCGTGTGCTGCTAGCGGGTGGCTTCGGCATGCTGGCGCTGCTCGGCGTCGTCACTTGGACCATGGCCAGGCAGACGGTGACGCCGGTGACCCGGGCCGCCACGGTGGCGGAGCGGCTCGCCGAGGGGCACCTGTCCGAGCGGATGCCGGGCGCCCGCGGCACGGACGAGATGGCGAGCCTCGCGCGCTCGTTCAACGAGATGGCCGGGAGCCTGCAGGACCAGATCCTGCGGATGGAGGAGCTGTCCGCCATGCAGCGCCGGTTCGTGTCCGACGTGTCGCACGAGCTGCGCACGCCGCTCACCACCATCCGCATGGCGAGCGAGATCATCCACGAGTCGCGGCAGCAGATGGACGAGGACGCGGCGCGCTCAGCTGAGCTGCTCCTCGGACAGATCGACCGGTTCGAGTCGCTCCTGTCGGACCTGCTGGAGATCAGCCGGTTCGACGCCGGCGCCGCCGTCCTCGACGCCGAGCGCCGCGACCTGCGTGACCTCGTCATGTCGGTGGTCGAGCAGGCCGCCCCCCTCGCGAACAGCAAGGACGTCCGGGTCTCGGTGCGGCTGCCCGACGCCGACGCGGCCGCGGACTTCGACCCGCGCCGTATCGAGCGGATCCTGCGCAACCTCGTGGTCAACGCGATCGAGCACGCCGAGGAGCGGCCGGTCGAGGTGACCGTCGCCGAGGACGACCGCGCCGTCGCCGTCGTGGTGCGCGACTACGGCGTCGGCATGACCAAGCAGGAGGTCGAGCACGTCTTCGACCGCTTCTGGCGAGCCGACCCGGCACGTGCCCGCACCACCGGCGGCTCCGGCCTGGGCCTGGCCATCGCCCTCGAGGACGCGCGCCTGCACGCGGGGCGCCTCGACGCGTGGGGCCGACCAGGGCAGGGCGCGAGCTTCCGGCTCACACTGCCCCGCAGCGCCGGCGTGCAGGTGGGCGAACCGCCGGTGACCCTGGCGCCCGCCTCGCACGAGCCCGGGCTCCGCACCGGCCAGATCCCCGTGGTCAATCCGCCCACCGGCCCCACACCCACGGCGATCCCCGACCTGTCCGATCCCGAGGGCGCCGTGGGACTGCCCGCTACCGACGACGTGGAGGTGCACTGATGCGCAACGGGAAGAACTTCGTGGCCGCCGTCGTCAGCCTTGCCTGCGTCGTCGCGCTCGGGGCCTGCGCCCAGATCCCGACGTCCGGCGCCGTACGCGTGGGTACCGCCGACGTGGACCAGCAGGTCGACATCGCGATGCTCCCGCAGGGGCCCAACCTCGGCGCCGACCCACGTTCGATCGTCTCGGGATTCCTGGGCGCGGCCGTCGCCGCCACGACGTCACCGAAGGAGTTCCAGACCGCACGTGAGTTCCTGACCAACGACGTCGCGGTCAAGTGGGACCCGGAGGCATCGGTGCGCGTGGTCCGCGAGCCACCCGTGCCGAAGCCGCTGGAGAGCACCGTAGAGATCGAGGACGCCGAGACGGTGAAGGTCGCCGTACGCGCGACGGCCATCGCCACCCTCGACAGCGCGGGCGCGTACACGGAGGTGAGTGACCCGCGGGAGCTGGACTACAAGTTCACCCTCACCAGGTCGGGCGGAGAATGGCGTATCTCCGCGCTCGACAACGGCGTGCTGGTACCAGCCAACCTGTTCGCCAACCAGTACCGCGCGACCCGGCTGTTCTTCCCCGCCGAGGACGACATGGAGAGCCTCGTGCCCGACTTGCGCTGGTTCCCGCGGCAGTACTGGCGGCGCATGGCGGTCGAGGAGCTGCTCGCCGGCCCGCCCGAGTGGCTGCAGGGAGCCACCCAGTCCCTGGTGCCGGACGGCACCCAGCTCGCGTCGCCCTCGATCAGCGAGGCGGACGACGGCAAACCCGTCGCCGTCCGCCTCACCGAGCAGATCGGCAAGGCCCCCGCCGCCCAGCGGTCGGTGATCGCGGAGCAGATCTCCGCGACCCTCTCCGAGGGCGCCGGACGCCCCGTGTCCATCGACCTGTTCAACGAGACCAGCCGCCTCGCGGTCGAGGACGCCGACGTCGATCTGCCGGCGACCACGGCCCAGCCGATGGCGCTGAAGGACGGCCAGCTGCACCTCATCGATGACGGCCGGGTCGTCGAGCACGAGCTGCCGGTGGACCTGTCGGGGATCGATCCGACGGCGCTCGCGGTCAGCCCGGTGACCACGCCGATCGTGGTGCGGGACGGTACCGACCGGATAGTGAGCATCTCGCCCGACAGCGAGAGCGGGCCGGTGCCGATGCTGGAGGGTCCGGACCTGGCGGCGCCGTCGATCGACAACCTCGGTACCACCTGGACCAGCGGCAGCGACGGGGAGCTGCGCGTGTACACCGCGGCGCTCGAAGAGTTCACTGTGAAACCGGACTGGCTGAAGGGTCGCAAGGTGGTCAGTGTGTCCGTGGCGCCGGAGGGCTCGCGGATAGCGATCGTCAGCAAGACACCGACGGGCACGCAGGTGCAGGTGGCAGGCATCGTGCGGGACAACGAGGGGACTCCGGTCGACCTCGCGAAGACGCCGCTGGCGGTCGGCGCACCGGTCGACGACGTCGTCGAGGCACGCTGGTCCGGGCTCACCTCGCTCGCGCTCCTGACGCGGGACAGCGAGGGAAACTCGGGCATCTGGACCGCCGGCGTCGGCGGGCAGGCCGGTACCGGCGGCCAGTCGACGAAGCTGTCGGGGCTCACGGACGTGGCGCAGATGGCGGCGGGCGTGACCGACGAGGGGATCCTGGTGATCACCGAGGACGGCGACCTGGAGCACGAGGAGACCGGCGTCTGGCAGCCGCTGGCCGAGGACGTCGACCTGGTGGCGTACCCGGGCTGACCTGCTCTCGGGTCGAGCTTGTCTCGGCGGACGAGCCTGTCTCGGGGGTCGAGCTTGTCTCGGGGGTCGAGCTTGTCTCGGGGGTCGCACCTCGAGATCGGCGTGGGTGGGCTGGTCCTGCTGCGGCACGAGCTCACCAACGACGGCCCGGCCGCGGTGGACGTGCACTGGCTCGAG
>NZ_JBEZZF010000040.1:0-52665 GCF_040639055.1 Promicromonospora sp. NPDC023987
ACCCACAGCCCGGTACTCAGACGGCCCCCGCCCGGGTTCTTCGAAACCGTCAACAATAACTCCTGCCCCCAAATCATCTGGCTACGGTACCCGAAGTCATTCTCGAAGCGGACCTCTGCTGGCAGACCCCGGCCTGCACGGGGCGCCGGTCCGGGTGCGAGACTGTCCAGCGTGTCCGACGCCCCCATCCACCCGCTTCTCGACGTGCTCCTCGCCGGCGGCGCGCGCGCCGAGCGGCTGACGGCGTCCCGCACGTTCCCGGAGCGCACGGCGGAGCACCTGGACTGGCCCCGCTGGGCAGACGCGACGGTGGTGCAGGGGTACCGGCGGCTCGGGGTGGACCGGCCGTGGACCCACCAGGCGGTCGCCGCCGACCTCGTCCACCAGGGTCGGCACACCGCACTCGCGACGTCGACGGGATCGGGCAAGTCGCTGGCGTTCTGGCTGCCGGCCCTGTCCGCCGTCCGGACGGCCGCGGCCGCCGCCACGCTCGATCCGGGCAACATCGAGTCGGCGCACGTCCGCCCCACGACGATCTACCTCAGTCCCACCAAGGCGCTGGCCGCCGACCAGCTGAGCGCGCTCGAACGTGTCCTCGACGCAGCGGGTACGCGTGACGTCCGCGTCGCGACGTGCGACGGCGACACCTCGCGTGAGGAGCGCTCCTGGGTACAGGACCACGCCGATGTCGTCCTCACCAACCCGGACTTTCTCCACTACTCCCTGCTGCCGAACCATCGCCGCTGGTCGCGGCTCCTGAAAGGGCTGCGGTACGTCGTCGTCGACGAGGGACACGCCTACCGCGGTGTCTTCGGCGCGCACGTCTCCCTGGTGCTGCGGCGGCTGGCGCGCCTCGCGGCGCGGTACGGGGAGGGCTCGCCCACCTTCGTTGTCGCCTCGGCGACGACGGCGGAGCCCGCGGTCAGCGCGGCCCGCCTCATCGGCGTATCGCCCGACGACGTCACCGCGGTCACCGACGACGCCTCACCCTCCGGGCGTCGCACCGTGCTGCTGTGGCAACCACCCGAGATCACGGGCTGGCGCCCCCCGGCCGACGGCGACACCAGCGCCGAGGTCGGCAGTCTGCACCGAGATCGGTCCAGTGATGTGCCGACCTCGATGCAACGAGCCGACCTCACCGAACCGGACCCCTGGGCCCTGCCCGCCGCGGAGCCGGACCCCGAGGCCGAGGCGGTCGCCACCGAGGCCCCGCCGGAGCACCCCCGGCGGTCCGCCACCGCCGAGGTCGCCGACCTGCTCGCCGACCTGTCCGCGGCCGGGGCTCGCAGCCTCGCGTTCACCCGGTCCCGTCGCGGCGCGGAGTCGGTGGCGCAGCAGGCCCGCGACCACCTGCGGCACGCCGCCCCCGACGCCGCCCGCCGGATCGCCGCGTACCGGGGCGGCTACCTCCCCGAGGAGCGCCGCGAGCTGGAGCAGGCGCTCCGCAGCGGCGACCTGCTCGGCCTGGCGACGACCAACGCCCTCGAGCTCGGCGTGGACATCTCCGGCCTGGACGCGGTCCTCATCGCCGGATGGCCGGGCACCCGCATGTCGCTGTGGCAGCAGGCGGGCCGGGCCGGGCGGGCGGGCGCGGACGGCCTGGTCGCCTTCGTCGCACGCGAGGACCCGCTGGACACCTACCTCGTGACCCATCCCGAGGCGGTGTTCGACGCCCCGCTCGAAGCGACGGTGTTCGACCCCGCGAACCCGCACGTGCTCGCACCGCACCTGTGCGCGGCGGCCCAGGAGGCACCCCTGCGCGCGGAGGATCTCGTGGCGTTCGGCGATCCCGCCCACGTCCGCGAGATCCTGCAGGTGCTGGTCGCCCGGGGAGCGCTCCGACGTCGGACGTCCGGGTGGTACTGGACCCACCACCAGGCCGCCGCCGGCCTGACCGACCTGCGCGGAGCCGGCGGGACCCCCGTACGGGTGGTGGAGCAGGGAACCGGCCGCATGCTGGGCACCGTCGACGCGGCGTCGGCGGACGGCCAGGTCCACGACGGTGCCGTCTACGTGCACCAGGGCACCACCTACGTGGTGGCGCACCTGGACCTGACCGACCACACCGCCGTCGTGCAGCGGCGCCGGCTCGACTACGGCACCTGGTCCCGTTCGGTCATGTCGGTGGCCATCGAGGGCTGGGGCGAGGACGTAGAGGAGGCCGACGCCGGCACGCAGCGCGGGGACGGCCCCGGCCATGACCTGGTCACGCAGGAGTGGGGGCCGGTCACGTGGGGCCTCGGGCCGGTCGAGGTGACCTCGCAGGTGGTGAGCTTTCAGCGGCGCCGCGTCCCGGACATGCAGGTACTGGGTACGGAACAGCTCGAGCTGCCCGAGCACACGCTCGGCACGGTCGCGGTGTGGTGGTCGGTACCAGAGTTCGTGCTGCGGGCCGCCGACATCTCCCCCGAGGAGACGCCGGGTGCGCTGCACGCCGCCGAGCACGCGTCGATCGGTCTGCTGCCGCTGCTCGCGACGTGCGACCGCTGGGACCTCGGCGGGGTGTCGACGGAGCTGCACCCGGACACGGGCGAGGCGACGGTGTTCGTCTACGACGCCTATCCAGGCGGTGCGGGCTTCGCGGAACGCGCCTACGACCTGGGCGCGACGTGGCTCCGGGCCACCCGCGACGCGATCGCCGCCTGCCCCTGCGCCGACGGGTGCCCGGCGTGCGTGCAGTCGCCGAAGTGCGGCTCCTACAACGCGCCGCTCGACAAGGCAGCCGCGGTGCGGCTCCTGGACGCCGTGCTCTCCCACGACCCGCGGAGCGCCGCGCTCACCGACGCCCGCTGACCGCCACCGGGCAAGAATTCCTTACCGGAAGGTAACGGAACGGTATTCCCCAGGTGGCATTCAGTCGATACGGTGCCTCTGGCCAGGCCGTCCGTCGCGAAGGAGCACGCCATGCGAGTCCACCACGTCCGGGCGAAGCGGGTCGCCGCACTCGTCGTCACCGCACTCACCGGGCTCGCACTGGCGGCGGGAACTGTCCCCGCCGGAGCCGCCCCGTCCACAGCTGCCGCTGCGGGCGCGGTACCGCTCGCGGCGGCGGAGCCCGGCGCGGCGAAGCCCCGCGCGGCGGGCGAGCCTGGCCCGAGGGTCGAGGCCGAGCCCCGGGCCGGGATCGGAACTGGGGCCGAAGCCGGCGGGGACGCCGCTGCCCTTGGCGACGACGGCGCCACCAGGGCCGTCTACGACTACGCCGGGGCGATCCGCGAGTCGGTGAACGTGATCGCCCCGGACCTCGACGGTGACGGCGACCTCGAGGAGATCCGGGCCGACATCATCCGGCCGGCCGAGCTCGACGGCGTCGCCGAGGTGCCCGTCGTGATGGACGCCAGCCCGTACTACGCCTGCTGTGGCCGGGGCAACGAGAGCGAGCTCAAGCAGTACGACGAATCAGGTGACCCCACGCTGTTCCCGCTGTACTACGACAACTACTTCGTACCCCGTGGGTACGCCTACGTTGCGGTCGACATGGCCGGGACCGGTTGGTCCACGGGCTGCACGGACCACGGCGGGCGCTCCGACGTGCTGTCGGTCAAGGCAGTCGTGGACTGGCTGAACGGGAACGCGAGCGCCGTCGACCCGGATACCGGAGAACCGGTGGTCGCGGACTGGACCACCGGAAAGACGGGAATGCTCGGCAAGTCCTACGACGGGACGCTCGCCAACGGTGTGGCCGCGACCGGGGCAGAGGGGCTGGAGACGATAGTGCCGATCGGCGCGATCAGCTCCTGGTACGACTACGACCGCGCCCAGGGTCTGCCGTTCTCGGCGAACTACCCGCGCTTCCTGATGAGCTACGTGGCCAGGAACCGGCACGTCCCGACGGACTGCGCGGCGATCACGGAGGAGCTGAACGCGGCGGCCGACGACGCCTCCGGTGCGCACAACGCCTTCTGGGACGAGCGTGACTACCGCTCCGGCCCGGTCTTCGACGCGTCGCAGGTGACGGCCAGCGTGTTCGTCGTGCACGGCGCACAGGACACCAACGTGGACACGCCGAACTTCTCCCGCTGGTGGACGGCGCTCGGTGAGCAAGGCGTGGAGCGCAAGCTCTGGCTCACGCGGCTCGGGCACGTCGACCCGTTCGACTCGGATCGCGCCGAGTGGGTGGACACGCTGCACCGCTGGTTCGACCACGAGCTGCTCGGTGTGGACAACGGGATCACCGACGAGCCGGCCGTGCGGGTCGAGGTGACGCCGAACGAGGTGGTCACCTCGGACACGTGGCCGGTCACCGACCGCACGGCGCGGCTGCGGCCCGGCGCCGACGGCAGCCTCGCGCTCGGCGCGCGCGGTCGGAGGGCCGACGTCGGCTGGGTGAACGCTCCCCGCCAGAGCTTCAATGCCGCCCTGACCGCTGGCGCCAACCCGAACCGCCTGTTGTTCCGTACCGGAACGCTGACGTCGGACCTGCGTCTGTCCGGGGCGGCGGCGGTGACGACCACCGTGACCCACGGGGCGCCGACAGGGCAGATCACCGTGGGGCTCGTCGACTACGGCGTGCTGGACCGGGTGCTCGGCGCGGGTGACGGGGCAATCACCCTCCCGACCGAGTCGTGCTACGGCGAGTCGGCCGGGATCGACGACGCCTGCTACCGCGACGTCATCCGGAACATCGGGTCCACCGAGCTGCAGGTGCTCGGGCGCGGCTGGGCCAGGCTGGACGGCGCAGGGACCCACACCCTGACCGTCGAGATGCAGACCAACGACGTGGTGGTGCCCGCGGGGCACCAGCTGGGGCTGGTGATCATGGGTACTGACCGGGGCGCGACCGTGACCGTGGACCGCGCCGCCACGCCGTACTCGATCGACCTCCGCAGGACCAGCCTGCAGCTGCCGGTGTCCGGACCGATGACGAGCTTCGCGCCGGGCCGGAGCCTGGTGCCGGCCGCCGACGAGGTGAGCCGGGATTCGCTGCTCCCGGAAGAATCGGTGACGGTCCCGCGCTGATCACCTGGGTTGTGGGCGCGATCGTCGCGCTGTCCGGGACACCTGCGCGCAACCATCGCGCCCACAACCACTACTCGCCGAGGCGCTTGAACGGGGTGGTCGAGAAGACGACCTCGACGGCGACGCCGAAGTACTCGGCGATCCGCAGCGCGAGGTGCAGCGACGGGCTGTACTCGCCCCGCTCGAGGTACCCGACGGTCTGGTAGTGCACCCCGAGCGCGTCCGCCAGCTCACGCCGCGAGACGCCGCGTTCGGCACGCAGCATCGCTATGCGGTTGTGGACGACGTCGGACTGCTCTGCCACCAACTCAGTACCCCTGGCTCATGTAGCGCTCTCGTGCCGCCGCCACAGTGGAGCCCGACTCCCTCCGGGCCATCCTGCGGAGCACGATCGGCGCGAGCACCATACCCAGGACCGCCCAGGCACCGAGCACGGCGAACATCTCGAGCGTGCGCCATGACTCGCCGATCTCCACCGAGGCCATGGCGTCCGGCAGCATCGCGGACCGGGCGCCCAGCCCGAGCCAGTAGTAGGGGAACGCCTGCCCCACCCACTGCAGCCACTCGGGCAGCGCGGTGATCGGGTAGAAGATGCCCGACGGCACGATGAGCAGCATCGAGCCGAGGAACAGCAGCCCGGACTGCGAGGCCCGCTTCAGCAGCGAGCCGAGCGCGACGCTGATCGGTACGGTGGCGAGCATCCCGACGACGAAGAGCAAGATGAGCAGCACGACGGTACGAGCGTCCAGCCGCAGGTCACCCGCCACGGCGAAGGCCGGGATGACGAGGAAGACCAGGCTGACCGCCGTCGTCAGCGCGAACATGAGGATCTTGCCGACGAGGTAACCGATCATGCCGTTGGGCGTCGCCTTGGCCCGCAGGAGCGTGCCGTCCTCCCGGTCGACCGCGATGGTGCTGGCCGGGCCCGTGAGACCTCCGAAGGCGATCGACATGCCGACCAGGCTCGGCAGCACCATGGCGCCCAGCGCGAAGTCGGTTCCTGGGACGGTGCTGCCCCGCATGAAGAGGAGGACCACCATGTAGATCAGGGGGAAGGCGAAGTTCCAGACGAGGTCGCCCGGCTCTTTGAGCGAGTACTTCGTCTCGAGCCAGCCGCGGGACAGTCCGGCACGGACGGCCACCCAGCGCGCCTCGGTCTGTGTGGTCGTGGTCATGACGGCACCTCCTCGTTCTGCTCGGGCTGGTTCGTCGTGGCCCGGCTCGTCTCGGCCCGGTGCACGAGTGACATGTAGGTGTCCTCGAGGCTGGCCCGCTTGACCTCGAGGTCCATGACGCCGTCGTTGTGGGCCAGGAGCTCACGGACGAAGCCAGTGGGGTCGCCCTCGGTCACGGCGTGGACGTGCCTGCGCCCCTCGGCCGTCCAGCGCACCTCTGCCTGGGTGGTCAGCTCGCGCGCGAGCTGTTCCGCGGAACCGTTGGCGACGATCGTGCCCTCGTCGAGCACGAGGATCCGGTCGGCCAGCTTCTCGGCCTCGTCGAGGTCGTGCGTGGTGAGCAGGACCGTCGTGTTCTCGAAGTCGGCCAGGCGGTGCACCAGGTCGTGGAACTCCCGCCGGGCGTGCGGGTCGAAGCCTGCCGTCGGCTCGTCGAGGAAGACGAGCTCCGGCCGCCCGACGATCCCGATCGCCACGTCCAGGCGCCGGCGCTGCCCGCCCGAGAGCGTCTGGACCTTCGCGCGAGCGTGTTCCGTGAGACCGACCACCTTGATCAACTCGTCCACGTCCCACGGCCGCCTGACCTCGGCGGTCGAGTAGGGGCCGTAGAACCGCGCGAGGTAGCCGAGCAGATCCCGCACCCGCCATCTGCCGTGGTCCCGCCACGACTGGAGGACGACGCCCAGCCGGGCACGCCACGCCTCTCCGGCATGTGCCGGGTCCTCTCCGAGCACCGCCACCTCGCCGGCCGACCGCATACGGAAGCCCTCGAGGATCTCGATGGTGGTGGTCTTACCGGCGCCGTTGGGGCCCAGCAGGGCAAGCACCTCGCCCCGGCCGGCCGTGAACGAGACCCCGGTGAGCACGTCCTTCGTCCCGTATCGCATCCGCAGGTCACGCACGTCGAGCGCCACATCGCCCGACGGCGGGGGCACCTCCGGTGCGCTCATCGCATCCTCCATACTTTTCATAGCAGTGATACTACGTTTCGTAGCGGAGGCATGTCATCCCATTTCTCCGGTCGGTGCCGGTGGTCCAGCAGCCCGTGGCCCGGCCCGTGCGGACGCTCCGGCTTTCCCCAGCACGCCTCCCGGACCGCTCGCCTCTCGCGTCACCACGACGCGCACCACACCTCCGCCGAGCACCTCGCACGACGCGATCTCGGCCCCGTTGCGTGCCACGGCGCCACCCGCCGTGCCGCACGAATCGAATCCGTCCCGCAGGGCGGTGGCCCCGGCAAGGGCACCGAGATCGGCGGCGGCCTGCGCCACCCCACGGGCGTTCTGGGCGGCGCCGAGCGCCGCGATCCCGACCGCGAGCAGCAGGACCGCAGCGACGATCCCCAGGACCAGGACCGTGCCGGCGCCACGTTCGGGGTCACTTCCGGCGCCACGTTCGGGATCACGCCGGGATTCACACGCGGAGCCGCGCCGGGAGTCACGCCCGGCCGCGCGTCGTCCGGCCCTCATGGCTCGACCCATGCCGCCGCCGTCCCCGTAGCCCGCAGCGGCCCGGACAGCCAGCCACCCGCGACGGGCCGCGTGACCGTGACCCGGACCCACTCGCCGTCGTGCGCGAGCACCACCTCCGCCTCCGGACCACCGACCCTCGCGACGACCGCGCTCACCACCGCCTCCTGTTCGCCGATCGCGACCGCCCGCGCCCCCGCGCGGGCCGCGTCCATGGCACGCATCTGTGCCGTGGACGCGGCCGCGAGGGTGAGCACGGCGACGAGCACGAGGATCACGACGGGCAGCCCGATGGCCAGCTCTGCCGTGACCGTCCCCCGCTCCGACTCACGCTCCGCCATGGGTCAGCCGATCGAGAGCGCCGACTGAACCAGCGACGTCAGCATCGCCTTCACGTCGCCGCCCTTCAGGATGGCCAGCAGCGCACCGGCGAACCCGGCAGCGGCGAGCGTCGCGATCGCGTACTCGGCGGTCGCCAGTCCTCTCTCCGACTCGCGCTCGTCGACCTCCGCCTGCGACCGGTCCTCCGGGTCAGGGCAGGCCACCGCCGTCGTCATCGTCATGTCTCCTCCATCTCCGCCCGTGTCCGGGCATCCCGGCCCGCACGCGGGCCATCTGTACGGCCCGCTCCAGCGGGCCCCGGCCGCCGTGTGGCGGACGGCGTCGGCGCACGACAGCACGCCGAAGCTCTCTCTTTGCCGCGCGACGCGGCAGGTGCAGCGGGGCAGCAGGCGCTGCGGGCGCAGCCGACTCAGCCGGCGAGCAGGCCGATCCCCAGCGCCAGCAGCACTGGGACCAGGCCCACCAGCACGAACGCGGGCAGGTAGCAGGTCCCCAGCGGGAGCACGAGTCGCACGCCGAGCCGAGCGGCAGCCGTCCTGGCCGCACCCCTCCGCTCGTGCCGCACCTCCTCGCCGGCAGCCCTGAGCGCCGCGCCCGGCGCCGCGCCGTCCAGCCAGGCGCCGCGCAGCGCCCGGACCATCGGCTCGAGCGCCGCCGGGGTGCCGGCCCACGCGCGCTCCCAGGCCGCTCCGAGCACCAGCGCGTGGGCGGCCCGGGTCAACGCCGCACCGTCGGCCCCGCCGACCGCCACACCGGTCGCCTCCAGCGCCCTCGGCACGCCGGCTCCGGACCGCACGGCGGCAGCCACGAGCTCCAGGACGACCTGGATGTCCACACCGGGCTGATCGATGCCCCGGGCAGCAGCCACCAGCCGGTCCGACCAGACCCGACCGGTCACGAGCAACACCAGCCCGAGGCTCACCGCCACGGTGCCGATGCCGCCGTCCGTCGCCGTGGCCACCGGGTCGGCGCCGAGCCCCCAGCCGAGGAAGCCTCCGGCGATCGGCAACCACATGAGCAGCCGCCCGGTCGTCCGCGGCCCAGCGAGCGCCGCGTCCCGCTCCGCCCTCGACTCTGCCTCCGCGACAAGGGTCCCTGCGACCTGCTCGAGGACCCGCCCGAGCGGCGCGCCGACGTCGAGCGCGAGCCGGGTCGCCGCGACCACGGCCTCCGCATGCCGGACCCCGAGCACCTTGGCGAGCCCCTCGGTGTCCGGGACACCCGTGAGATCCGCGGTCACCCCAGCGGCACGGGACCAGGACAGCCCGGGCGACGAACCGGCCTTGAGCAGGGCGACGACCTGCATCACGAGCACCCGGACGTCGCTGCCAGGACCGCGTTCGGCCCGGAGCCTGCGACTCTGCCGTGCCGCGGACGCGCGTCCGTGCGCCAGCGCCGCACCAGCCGGCATTCCGCCGGCCGGGGCGGGCCCCTGGCCCGAAGGACCGAGCACCTCGCGCAGGCGACGCGCACCGCGTGCCAGCACCAGCCAGGCACCGATCGCGACCAGCAGCCCCACACCGAGCGACTCCACCGCCCTCACCACGGCCCGTACCTGCCCGCCAGCTCGGCCCACCCGTCCGGCTCGACCTCGCACCCGCCGCTGCCGTCCCACCATGCGACCGTCCGGACCGAGAGCTCCCCGCCCGGCGCGCGCCCCACCAGCCCGATCTCCGCGAGGTACCGAGCACCGTGCGACCGCCGGAGGTGCAGCACCACATCCAGCGCGCCGGCAGCCTGGGCGGCCACCGCCTCGCGCGTCATCCCGGCCAGCCCGGCGAGCGCCTCCAGCCGGGCCGGCACCAAGGCGACGGCGTTGGCGTGCAGGGTCGCGAACCCGCCGTCGTGCCCGGTGTTCATCGCCATGAGGACCTCACGCACCTCGGCGCCCCGGCACTCGCCGAGGACTATCCGGTCGGGCCGCATGCGCAGCGCGTTCCGGACGAGGTCCGCGAGGTCGACCGCGCCTGCGCCCTCGACGTTGGCTCGTCGGGCAGCGAGGTGCACCGCGTGCGGGTGCGCGGGCCGCAGCTCACGCGCCTCTTCGACCGTCACCACGCGCTCGTTGTGGGGCACCAGAGAGAGCAGCGCGGCGAGCAACGTCGTCTTCCCGGTGCCGGTACCACCGCTGACCAGCACGTTCGCCCGGCGCAGCACGAGCGAGTGCAGCAGGCCCGCCCACTGGCTCGGCAGCGCGCCACCGGCGACGAGCTCGTCGAGCGTGAACGCGCGGTTCCGGAGTACCCGAAGCGAGATCACCGCGCCCGCCTCGGCGAGCGGTTCCAGCACGGCGTGCAACCGGGTGCCGTCGGGCAGCCGGGCGTCCACGGTCGGGCAGGCGTCGTCGAGCCGCTGGCCGCCGAGCGCGGCGAGCCGGACCGCGAGCGCCCGCACACCGGTGGGCGTCCCGAGGCGCAGCGGCACCTGCTCGAGCCCGGCACCGCGATCGACCCACACGTCGTCGGGTCCGTTCACCAGCACGTCGGTCACGTCCGGTGCGTCGAGCAGCGTCTGCAGCGGGCCGGCGCCCGTGAGCTCGGCGCGGGCCGCGCGTTCCAGGTCCCGAAGCGCATCGGACCCGAGCACCCGGCCGGAGTCCCGTACCGCGTCGCGGACGGCGGCGTCGGCACCGGTACGACCCGTCGCGAGACGGGCACGGACGTCGTCGAGCAGCGTGGCCGCACCCGCCGGAGCACTCACAGCACACCTGCCGCGTCGGTCGCGAACCGGCCGAGCGTGGCCCGGTGGGACATCGCCGGCCCCTCGCCGCGCTCGATCGCCCGGGCGAGCCCCGCGTCCCTGCTCATCGCCGCGATGACCGGCAGGCCCAGGGCGGCCGACACGTCGTCCTCGTCGACCGATCCCGGCGCCGGGCCGCGCACGACCACGCGAACGTCCGGCACGCCGGCGCCCCGCAGCGCGTCGCGCACCCGCTGGGCGCCGACGGTCGCCGGCAGCGTCAGCGGGACCACGAGCAGCGCCGTCGCGCAGCGGGCCAGCAGGGTAGGCACCGCCTGGCCGGCACTGGCGGGCGCCTCGGCCGCAGCACCGACGCCGCGGCGCGTGGCGGTGCCCCAGCCGCCCGGCCGGGGCAGGTCGAGCACCAGGGTCTCGCCCGCCCGGACGAGCCCGCGGCAGACGTCGAGCACCACGTCGTCGTCCGGCGGCGGACCCGATGCCGTGCCGCTCAGGACCGGCACGAGGCCCCAGCGGGGCAGCGCCGCCACCACGCCCGTGCCCTCGACCTCGCCGCGTGCCCCGATCAGGTCCGGCCACCGTGCCCCGCGCCCGCCGTCGGCCCCCAGCAGCAGGTCGGTACCCGGTCCGTGCGTGTCGAGGTCCACGAGCGTGGCGCGTTCACCACCCCGACGCAGACCGTGGGCGACGCACGCGGCCACCACTGACGTACCTGCCCCACCGCACGCCCCGACCACGCCGATCATCCGCCCCTGCTCCGACGCCGTGCCGCCCGCTGTGCTGACCATCGCCGCCTCCCCCGCCCGGCTGTCCCGGACCTACGCCGGGCACGCTGCCCGGTCTCCACCCCGGGCGGACTGCCCGGGCTCCGGAACCAGGTTGGGCGTTCGGCGCCGCGCCGGCGCGGCCCTCCGGCGCGGCTGTGCACAGGCTGGGGAAAGTGGTGCCTGTGGTCGGGTTCCTTCGACCGCGCCGCCGTGAGGAGGGTCTGCGAGCCGGCCCGACGAATTTCATCCCGAGTGCGGAAACCCCCGGAGGAGACGGTCGTCGACAGGCTTGCCCCGTTAGGCTCGTCGCGTGACCGAGCAGGCTCCTCAGATCGCCACTCGACCGCTGTCGCACGCCCCGCGTACGGCCGCGTTCTTCGATCTCGACAAGACGATCATCGCCACCAGCTCGTCGGCGGCGTTCTCCAAGCCGTTCCTCGCGGGCGGGCTCCTCTCGCACGCCGACGTGCTGCGCAGCGCGTACGCCCACTTCGTCTTCATGATCGGCAATGCCGACGCCGACCAGACGGAACGGATGCGTGCCCACCTGTCGTCACTCGTCACCGGCTGGGACGTGGAGAAGGTCCGGCAGATCGTCACCCAGACGGTGCACGAGCTCATCGACCCGTACGTCTACGCCGAGGCGGTCGAGCTCATCGCCGGCCACCACGCGGCAGGACGGGACGTGGTGGTCGTGTCGGCGTCGGCCGCCGTGCTGGTCGAACCCATCGCCGCGGTGCTGGGCGCGGACCACGTCCTCTCGACGCAGATGACCGTCGACGACGGCCGCTTCACCGGCGAGATCGACTTCTACAACTACGGCGACAACAAGGCCGTGGGTATCCACCGGCTCGCCGCACGCGAGCAGTACGACCTCGCGCAGAGCTTCGCCTACTCCGACTCCATCACGGACGCCCCGATGCTGGAGGCCGTCGGCAACTCATACGTGGTCAACCCGGACCGGGGGCTGCGGCGGAGGGCGGCGCAGGCCGGCTGGGGCGTCCTCGCGTTCACCCGTCCGATCGCGCTGCGCCCGCGCATCGAGCCCGCCCCGGTCATCGCGGTGGTCGGCGCGGCCGCGCTCGGAGTCACCGTCTGGCTGATCTGGCGAGCTGCCCGACGCCGGTCCCGACGACGGCTCGGGAACCACTGAACGCGCACGTCCCGGTCGACCGATCTACCGCTTCAGGTCAAGCCAAGGCAAGGCCGAAGATTTTCCCAGCCAATTGCCGACATGACAGGAATTGGCAATTGTGAAGATGAGTCCGCTCCAGTTGCTTTTGTTAGCAGAAGGCAGTGTGATTGTGTTCACAGCAAGCATTCAGGGCGGAAGGGACCGTGCCCTGGGGACCGAAAGGGTGTTGACCCGATCGGGCAGCAAGCGAAGTGCACGGTCACCCCACCCAGCTGGTGAGAGCGGCATCCGGCTTGAGGATACTCCCGGGCGTCGTACTCGTAGACCGAGATCTCGCCACCGCAGTGGCCGGGCCCTCGCACTTCCGGATCGCGAACGGAAAATGCGAGGAGCCCGGCCGCACGGCGAATCGTTTCGCGGAATGCAACTCGGCTGAAAAAGAATCACCGTGCTCGACATTCCTCCCGGCGCCAAACGCCGCAGGTAACAGGAATCGCGCTCGTCGCACCCACCGCCACCCCGCCGGTCACCGCCACGGCGCACGCGTGTATTGCGGCTGCATTCCCACCCCTGAGCTCACCGGCAGCACGCCGATCTGCGCACGCAGCGCGTGTGCGGCGCGCAGCGGCCAGTACGGATCACGCAGCGCCTCACGGCCGAGCAGGACGGCGTCCGCCGAACCCTCCACCAGGATCTGCTCGGCCTGGGCCGGCTCGCTGATGAGACCGACCGCGCTCACCGGCAGCCCGGTCGCCTCCCGGATCCGGCGTGCGTGCGGCACCTGGTAGCCCGGTCCGACGGCGATGGACGCCGGTGCGACACCGCCCGTGGACACGTCGATCAGATCCGCACCGAGCGTGCCCAGCCGACCGGCGACCGCCGCGACGTCGTCCACCCCGAGACCGTCGTCGCGCCAGTCGGTCGCGGACATCCGCACCAGCACGGGGAGCTCGGCCGGCCATGCGGACCGCACCGCCTCCACCGTCTCCGCGACGAGCCGCGCGCGGGCGTCCGCGGACCCGCCGTACTCGTCCGTGCGGTGGTTCGCGATCGGTGACAGGAACTGGTGGAGCAGGTACCCGTGGGCCGCATGCACCTCGACCGCGTCGAACCCGGCCGCCCGTGCGCGGCGGGCGGCCGCGGCGAACTGCTCGGGAACGTCCGCCACCTGTGCGGCCGTCATCTCCGCCGGGGCGGCGTACCCGGGAAACGCAGCGGCCGATGGACCAAGGGTCGGCCACCCGCCGTCGGCCACCGGCACGGTGCCCTGCTCCGGGGACCACGGCCGGAAGGTGGACGCCTTGCGCCCCGCGTGCGCGAGCTGGATACCGATGCGCGCCCCGCGCTCGTGCACGAAGTCGACTATGCGCTTCCAGGCGGCGGTCTGGTCGTCGTTCCAGATCCCGGTGTCCTGGGGCGAGATACGGCCCTCGGGCACGACGGCGGTCGCCTCCGTCAGCACCAGCCCGAACCCACCGACAGCGCGGGCGCCCAGGTGCACGAGGTGCCAGTCGTTCGGTATCCCGTCGGACGCTGAGTACTCGCACATCGGTGCCAGCCAGACCCGGTTGGGGACGGACAGGTCGCGGAGGGTGATCGGGTCGAAGAGGAGGCTCACGAAACCCACCAACGCGGCCGGTCACCGCGCCATTCCGAGGCAGCCGGCCCGAATCTCAGGACGTGACACGGGATTGTGAGGACTGTCACCGTGCGGGACTACACTCACCGGGCAGAGAGAACGTCAAGGCAGCGCCAAGTGCCTGCCCGAACGAAACGCGAAGACGCGCACCGGAGGTCACCGTGACAGACACCAACCCGACGTCGGATCCGGCATCCGGCCCCAGCCTCGAAAATCTGCTGCACGAGACCCGCAGCTTCCCCCCGAGCGAGGAGTTCGCGGCGCAGGCCAACGCGAAGCCCGACCTGTACGAGAAGGCGGCGGCAGGCGCCGAGGAGTTCTGGGCCGAGCAGGCCAGGGAGCTCGTGACCTGGCAGACCCCGTTCACCGAGACCCTGGACTGGAGCGGTGCCCCGGTAGCCCGGTGGTTCGGGGACGGAACGCTGAACGCCGCGTACAACGCGGTGGACCGGCACGTCGAGGCGGGTCACGGCGAGCGGGTGGCCATCCACTTCGAGGGCGAGCCGGGCGACACCCGCACGGTCACGTACGCCGACCTGCAGCAGGAGGTGTCCCGTGCGGCGAACGCTCTCGCCACGCTGGGCGTCCGGACCGGTGACCGCGTGGTCATCTACCTGCCGATGCTCGTTGAGTCGGTAGTCGCCATGCTGGCGTGCGCGCGCCTCGGCGCACCGCACTCCGTAGTCTTCGGCGGCTTCTCCGCCGACGCCCTGCGCAGCCGGATCGCCGACGCCGAGGCCACCCTGGTGGTCACGGCCGACGGCGGATACCGCCGCGGCGCGCCGTCGGCCCTCAAGCCTGCCGTCGACGAGGCCCTCGCCCCCAAGGAGGGCGCACCGGAGACCTCGGTGCAGAAGGTGCTCGTCGTCCGGCGCACCGAGCAGGAGGTCGACTGGGTAGAGGGCCGTGACGTGTGGTGGCACGAGGCGCTGGCCGCCGCGGACCCGGTGCACGAGCCGGTGGCCGTCGAGGCGGAGCACCCGCTGTTCATCCTGTACACGAGCGGCACCACCGGGAAGCCGAAGGGCATCCTGCACACCACCGGCGGCTACCTCACGCAGACCGCCTACACCCACAAGTACGTGTTCGACCTCAAGCCGGAGACCGACGTCTACTGGTGCACGGCGGACGTCGGCTGGGTCACCGGGCACTCCTACGTGGTGTACGGGCCGCTCGTGAACGGCGCCACGCAGGTCCTGTACGAGGGCACGCCTGACACCCCGCACCGCGGGCGCTGGTGGGAGCTCATCCAGAAGTACAAGGTCTCCATCCTCTACACGGCCCCGACGGCGATCCGCACCTGCATGAAGTGGGGCGACGACATCCCCGGCGAGTTCGACCTGTCCTCCCTGCGCGTCCTCGGCTCGGTGGGCGAGCCCATCAACCCCGAGGCGTGGATGTGGTACCGCCGCGTGATCGGCGGCGACCGGACCCCGGTCGTCGACACGTGGTGGCAGACGGAGACCGGCGCCATCATGATCAGCCCGCTCCCTGGCGTCACCGCTGCCAAGCCCGGATCGGCGCAGGTCCCGCTGCCCGGCATCGCGGCGACCGTCGTCGACGACGAGGCCAAGCCCGTGCCCGACGGCGGCGGCGGGTACCTCGTCCTGTCCGAGCCGTGGCCGGCCATGCTCCGCGGCATCTGGGGCGACCTGGAGCGCTACAAGGAGACGTACTGGTCGCGGTTCGAGGGCCTGTACTTCGCCGGCGACGGCGCCAAGAAGGACGACGACGGCGACATCTGGCTGCTCGGCCGGGTGGACGACGTCATGAACGTGTCCGGCCACCGGCTGTCCACCACGGAGATCGAGTCGGCCCTCGTGTCGCACGAGATCGTGGCGGAGGCCGCCGTCGTGGGCGCCGCCGACGACACGACCGGGCAGGCCGTCGTCGCCTTCGTGATCCTGCGGGGCGACCACGCGAACCGGGCGGCGACCCCGGAGGGCGCCGCCGCGGTGCAGAAGGAGCTGCGCGACCACGTGGGCAAGGAGATCGGCCCGATCGCGAAGCCCAAGAAGATCCTCGTGGTCCCGGAGCTGCCCAAGACGCGGTCCGGCAAGATCATGCGCCGCCTGCTGCGCGACGTCGCCGAGGACCGGACCGTCGGCGATGCCACGACCCTCGCCGACTCCTCGGTGATGGACCTGATCACCGCGGGCCTGGCGACGCCGTCAGCCTCGACAGAAGACTGACCCCCTGCCCCGTTGAGTGCTGGGTATTTGTGGCTGATCCAGCCGGGAACTCACAAATAGCCAGCACTCAACGCGGTGTGCAGGAGGATGGGGGTATGCGTATCGCTGCACCCATTCAGATCGGCCCGCTCGACGCCGACGCCCAGCAGGCCGTCCGAACCCTGGCCGCGGCCGCCGAGTCGCACGATGGCGTCGCGCCGCTCTCCGAGCAGCCACTGCTCAACCTGGGCACCGACGCGGAGTGGATCACCCACGTCGTCGCGCACACCAAGGCGGGCAGCACCATCGGCTACGTGCAGGTCGACCGCTCCGGCGACACCGCGAGCGCCGAGCTGGTGATCCACCCGGAGCACCGCCGGAACGGACACGGCCGCATGCTGCTCAAGACCGCCGAGCGCGACGCGACGCTCCCGTCCCGTTCGGGAGAGCCCGGCCAGCACGGCAAGCCCTTGCGCGTCTGGGCGCACGGCGATCTCGAGTCCGCCCGTGGGTTCGCCCGGGCGGCGGGCCTGCGCCCGGTGCGCGAGCTCCGCTTCCTCGCACGACCGCTCGCGGCGGCGCCGGAGCTTCCTGTGGCGCCCGCGGGCTACCGCCTGCGCACCTTCCGCCCCGGCGCCGACGACGCCGGCTGGCTCCGCGTCAACGCCCGCGCGTTCGCCACCCATCCGGAGCAGGGCCGCATGACTCTCGACGATCTGCGGGCGCGGCTGAGCGAGCCCTGGTTCGACCCGGAGGGTTTCTTCCTGCTCGACGCAGAGGATGCTCCCGGTGGGACGGACGGCGTGGACCCTGCCGCGTTCCTGTGGACCAAGACGGAGCCGGGCCAGCCGGAGGGGGCGCGCGACGGCGAGATCTACGTGCTCGGTGTGGACCCGGACCATCAGGGCGAGGGCCTGGGCCGGCTGCTGACCGACGTCGGGCTGGCGCACCTCGCGCACGCCGGTGCCACGCGCGCCGTGCTGTACGTGGAAGGCGACAACGCGCCGGCTCTGGCCACGTACGAGCGGGCCGGTTTCACACGGGCCGCCGTACACGTTCAGTATGCCCGCTCGTGACGAATGCTCTCCGAGAGCGTCACCCACCGTGTACCGAACGGTGACACCATGAAGGACATGAAGGACAGCGCTGGGCACACCTCCGCCAGGACCCGGGACAAGAACGGCCGATTCATGAAGCAGAATCCCCGCACGGCAAGCGCAGAGACCATGAACGGCGCGCCCGACAGCCACCGCGACCGGGCAGAACGGTCCGGCGGCGGCAACGGCAGCGCTGACCGCGATGCGATGGCGACCGGGGTCGCCACCAAAGCCCAGAAGGCAGCGACGCCCAAGCCGGGCGAGGCCTCGGCAGAGGAGATCCTGGACCCGCACTCGCTGGACCAGAGCCTGGCCGCGCACATCGCCGAGCACATCGCGGAGAGCCCTGGCGGGACCACCCTGCTGGAGCCACACCTCGGTGAGCCGCTGCCCGTCGACCGGTTCGCGGACCGGGAGCTGAGCTGGCTCGCGTTCAACCGGCGCGTGCTGGAGCTCGCTGAGGACCCGCGCATCCCGCTGCTGGAGCGCGTGCGCTTCCTGGCCATCTTCGCGTCGAACCTGGACGAGTTCTTCATGGTCCGCGTGGCCGGCCTGAAGCGTCGCATCGCGACCGGCATCGCGGTCACGAGCGCCTCGGGCCTCAGCCCGCGCCTGGCACTGTCGCGCATCTCGGAGGAGGCGCACTCGCTCATGGAGCGGCATGCGCGCGTGTTCGAGGACGACGTGCAGCCCGCGCTGGCCGGCGAGGGCATCACCCTGGTGCACTGGAACGAGCTGGACACCAGGGAGCAGGAGCGCCTGCACAAGTTCTTCCGCAAGCAGATCTTCCCGGTGCTCACGCCGCTCGCGGTGGACCCGGCCCACCCGTTCCCATACATCTCGGGCCTCTCGCTCAATCTCGCGGTGGTGGTCGCCAACCCCACGACGGGCAAGGAGCACTTCGCCCGCGTCAAGGTGCCCCCGCTGCTGCCGCGCTTCATCGCGGTGGACGCCTCGGGCAAGCCGCGGCGCCCCGGTACGAAGAAGGCCGACCCGCAGCGTGGGCCGCTCTCGTTCGTGCCGCTCGAGGAGGTCATCGCGCAGCACCTCGACTACCTGTTCCCCGGGATGGAGGTGCGGGAGAACCACACGTTCCGGGTCACCCGCAACGAGGACGTGGACGTGGAGGAGGACGACGCGGAGAACCTGCTCCAGGCAATGGAGAAGGAGCTCCTCCGGCGCCGGTTCGGGCCGCCGGTGCGCCTGGAGATCGAGAAGGACATCAGCCCGCGCATCCGGGACCTGATCGTCCGCGAGCTCGGCGTGAAGGAGGAGGAGGTCTACGAGCTGCCCGCGCTGCTGGACCTCACGGGCCTCACCCTCATCGCCGACCTCGACCTGACGCCGCTGCACTACCCGCCGTTCGTGCCGTCCACGCACCGTCACCTCGCCGAGGTGGAGAGCTCCAAGCCGACCGACGTGTTCGCGGCGATCCGGCGCCGGGACATCCTGCTGCACCACCCCTACGACAGCTTCTCGACGAGCGTTCAGACGTTCCTCGAGCAGGCCGCCGCGGACCCGAACGTGCTGGCGATCAAGCAGACGCTCTACCGGACGTCCGGCGACTCCCCCATCGTGGACGCCCTCATCGACGCAGCGGAGGCGGGCAAGCAGGTCCTCGCCCTGGTCGAGATCAAGGCCCGGTTCGACGAGGAGGCCAACATCTCCTGGGCGCGCAAGCTCGAGGAGGCCGGCGTGCACGTGGTGTACGGGATCGTCGGCCTCAAGACGCACTGCAAGCTGTCGCTCGTGGTGCGCCAGGAGCCCGACGGCTCGCTCCTGCGCTACTGCCACGTCGGCACGGGCAACTACCACCCCAAGACCGCACGCATCTACACCGACCACGGTCTGCTGACCTGCGACTCGGACGTCGGCCAGGACCTGACGCGCCTGTTCAACCAGCTCTCCGGGTACGCACCGAAGTCGACGTTCCACCGCCTGCTCGTGGCGCCGCGCGCCGTGCGCTCTGGCCTGGTGGAACGCATCGAACGGGAGGCGACCGCCGCCCGCGCCGGCCACGAGGCCTGGGTCAAGATGAAGATCAACTCGGTGGTCGACGAGACCGTGATCGACGCCCTCTACCGCGCCTCCCAGGCCGGTGTGCGGGTGGACCTGGTGGTACGCGGCATCTGCGCGATCCGGGTGGGCGTCCCGGGGCTGAGCGAGAACATCCGCGTGCGATCCATCCTTGGCCGCTTCCTGGAGCACTCCCGCCTCTTCGCGTTCGCCAACTCGGTGGGCCCCGCCCTCGCCGAGGGGCCGGCCTCCGGGCCGGAGGTCTTCATCGGTTCGGCCGACCTGATGCACCGCAACCTCGACCGCCGGGTCGAGACGCTGATCCGGATCTCCGACCCGAACCACGTGAACGAGCTGCTCGGCCTGCTGGACGACTCCATGGCGGACACGACGGCGGCATGGCATCTGCTGCCCGACGGCCGGTGGGAGCGGCCGTCCTCCGGCCCCGACGGCGCCGGTCTCCGCGACCTGCAGGCGGTCCTGATCCAGCGGCAGCGACGCCGGCTCGAGCCTGCCCGGTGACCGGGCGCCGGTCGGTGGTGGGCACAGGTCCGACGGCGGCCCCCTCCCCCACCGCGGAACTGCACACCCCGGTCGTCATGACGGCGGGTGGGCTCGTCTGGCGGCGCCGTGGTGGCGGGCTCCAGGTGCAGCTGGTCCACCGCCCCCGTTACGACGACTGGTCATGGCCCAAGGGCAAGCTCGAGACCGGGGAGTCGTTCCAGGGTGCCGCGATCCGCGAGGTCTGCGAGGAGACGGGAAAGCAGATAGTGCTCGGCCGGCCGTTGCCCGGGCTGCAGTACCTCACGCCCGACGGCCGCGTGAAGCGCGTGCACTACTGGGCGTCGCGGCGCGCCCGCAAAGGGCGCGACTCGGCGGCCCTCACCGCGCGGGCGCCGGTCGCGCCGGTCGATCGCTCTGAGGTCGACCGGACCGAGTGGATCGACGTGGCCGAGGCAGAGCGGCGACTCACCCGGCCGTCGGACCGCGGCCCCCTGAACGCCCTGGTGGCCGCTGAGTCCGAGGGTCTGCTCGACACCCGGACCCTCGTCATCGCGCGGCACGGCCGGGCGGTACCGCGCACCGCGTGGCACGGCTCGGAGCGGGACCGCCCCCTCACCCCGCTCGGGCACGGGCAGGCGGCCGCGCTGGTCCCGGTGCTGGCGGCCTACGGCGTCGAGCACGTGATCAGCTCCCGGTGGGAACGGTGCGCCACCACCATCGACCCGTACGTCCGGGCCGCCGGACTGCGCCCGAGCTACAGCGAGTACCTCACCGAGGCGCAGCACGAGCGGTCGCCGTCGCGCGTCGCCGCGACAGTGCGCGACCTCCTGGAGGAGACCACCGAGTCATCGGTGATCTGCACCCACCGCCCGGTCCTGCCCACGGTGCTGGACGTGCTGGGCCAGCATGCCCCACGAGCTGTGGCGGACAGCCTGCCGACGACAGACCCGTTCCTCGAACCGGGCGAGGTGCTGGTGGCGCACGTCGCGGACACCGCGACGGGAGCACGAGTGGTGGCCATCGAGAAGGTGAACCCGCCGGTCTGGTGAGCGTCGTGGTAGACACGCGCCCGACTTCGGGCGCACTATCGGTCACCATGAGCAGCGACCAACGACCGCCCAGACGGCCGGCCATGCTGGACCCACGGGACGCCGAGGCGCTCCCGGGCGAGGTGGACCCTGCCCTGCGTGACGAGGTCGCGCATGCGACTGCACGTGCCCTCGTGGACAGGGCACGCACCACCGAGGACCCGACCGTCGTGGAACGGCTCATCCACCTGGTCGAGAACGAGGGCCTCGACACGGTCGCCGGACTGTGGGCGGACGCCGCCCCCGTCTCGCTGCCCGGCGCGCTCTGGCGCCTGTACGTGCTGCGCGAGTGGGTGCGCCGGGACATGCCTACCGTCATGCTCAGGTATCGGCTGGGTGTGGAAGCCGCGCCCGTCCAGGAGGCCGTCGCGGGTGTCCCGAGCCCTCCGGAACCCGGTGACCTGCAGATCCTGGCCGACGCCGTGCTGTCCGGCGTCTTCACGGGCGACCTCGCCGTCGCTCTCGAGCGGGCCGGTGCGTTCTGCCGCATCCTGTCGACCGGCGCCGCGTTCGACGCCGACTCCCGCGAGGTCGCTGATCCCACCGGCGCCACGCGGATGACACGTAGCGCCAGCTCCTTGCTGCGCACCGCGGAAGAGCTGGAACACGCCGGTGGCCTGTGGCGAACCGGTTCCCTCGAGTAGGCCCGCGCGCTGTCAAGCGGATGGTGCGCGGGAGCGTTGTGACGTCCGACCCCCTTGGCAGATCCCCACACGCCATTAGGATGGTGCAGGCGACGCCGGGCTGCGGTAGCCCCGGGCTCCACCTCAAGCCGCTACGAGCGGCCCCGCGCCGAGAGGCGCTCCCGGTTCGGCGTCGCTCTCACTTCCCTCTCCTGACCGGCATGGACCGGCGGCTGAGCTCTGCTCCGGCATCTGTGCCGATTGTCACGGGTCACCAAAGCGCAACCTTGCAAATTGGCGATAGTCGGCAACAGCTCTACGCTGAGCCTGTTCCAGAGCCCTCAGAACGGGAGCACTCGTGCGCCTTACTCCGCGCGACACCAAGTACTTCGATCTTCTCGCCGCCCTGGCCCAGCACCTCGTCCGGGGCTCGTCCCTGTTGGCGGAGCTGCTCGGCGCGGACAAGGCGGGACGGGAGAAGCTCGCTGAAGAGATGCACGAGGTCGAGCACCTGGCGGACGACGCCACGCACTCGATCATGCGCCGCCTCAACCAGACGTTCGTCACGCCGTTCGACCGCGAGGACATCTCCGGCCTGGCCTCGGCGCTCGACGACTGCATGGACGAGATGGACGAGGCCGCCGACCTCATCGTCCTGTACAAGGTCGAAGGCCTGCCGGACCGTGTTTCCGACCAGGTCCAGGTGCTGCAGCGGTGTGCGGAGCTGACTGCCGAGGCCATGCCCCGCCTGCGCTCGATGGACAAGCTGGCCGACTACTGGGTCGAGGTCAACCGCCTCGAGAACCAGGCGGACAAGCTGCACCGCAAGCTCATCGCGCAGCTCTTCGACGACCTGGCGAACGACCCGGTCCAGCTCATGAAGCTGAAGGAGATCGTGGAGGTTCTCGAGAACGCCGCGGACAGCTTCGAGAAGGTCGCCAACATGGTCGAGACCATCGCCCTCAAGGAGTCCTGAGTTGGAGGTCGCTCTCGTCGTCCTCGTGGTGGCGCTCGCCCTGAGCTTCGACTTCACCAACGGGTTTCACGACGCCGCCAACGCGATCGCGACCTCGGTCTCGACCCGGGCGCTGACCCCGCGCGTCGCGCTCATCATGGCGGCCACCATGAACTTCGCCGGCGCGCTGCTGGGCACGGAGGTCGCGGAGACCATCGCGACCTCGATCGTCAACCTGACGGGAGCGGGCACGCACGCGGAGCTCACCGTCGTCCTGTGCGCGCTGCTCGGCGCGATCGTGTGGAACCTGATCACCTGGTGGTTCGGCCTGCCCTCGTCGTCCACCCACGCCCTCATCGGCGGGCTGGTCGGCGCCGGGGTCGCCGGCGGCATGGGCGTCTACTGGTCCGCGATCGTGGACAAGGTGGTCCTGCCCATGATCATCTCGCCGCTGGTGGGCTTCGGCCTCGCCTTCGCCGTGATGGTCGGGGTCATGTGGCTCTTCCGCTACGCGGCACCGGCCAAGACGAACCGCCGCTTCCGGATCGCGCAGACCGCGTCGGCGGCCGCCATGGCGCTGGGCCACGGCCTCCAGGACGCGCAGAAGACGATGGGCGTCATCTACCTGGCCCTGCTGACCGTGGGCTGGGCCAACGCGGACGAGGGCATCCCGCTCTGGGTCAAGCTCTCCGCCGCCGCGGCCATCTCGGCGGGCACCTACTCCGGCGGCTGGCGCATCATGCGCACGCTCGGCCGCAAGATCATCGAGCTCGACCCGGCGCGCGGCTTCGTGGCCGAGTCCGTCTCGGCCCTCGTGCTGTACGTCAACGCGTTCGCGCTGCACGCCCCGGTCTCCACGACGCACACGATCACGTCGGCGATCATGGGCGTCGGCGCCACCCGCAGGCTGTCAGCGGTGCGCTGGGGCGTCGCCAAGAACATCGCCGTCGCGTGGGTCCTCACCATCCCGGCGGCGGGCCTCGTGGCCGCGGTCGCGACGTGGGCGCTCTGGCCGGTACTGGCCTGACCCGGCCCGCCGCACCTGGGCGGGCCGGACCGCGGGTGCCAGTCACCACAGACGGCTCGGCGCGCGACTGACGGCACACGCTGCTTAGCATCGGTCCTATGAGCAGCGGACCTACGGCGCCGAACGCCGGCGCGAGATCAGCCCACCGCAAGGCAACGGCGCTCGCCATCGCCGCCGCGGTGGGCGGCTTTCTGTTCGGCTTCGACAGCTCCGTGATCAACGGAGCCGTCAACGCCATCGAGGGCCAGTTCTCCCTGGACCCCGCAGTCACCGGCATCGTGGTGGCCATCGCGCTGCTCGGCTGTGCGCTCGGCGCATGGTCCGGCGGGCGGCTGGCGGACCGCTGGGGCCGCACGCGCGTCATGGTGCTCGGCGCCATCCTGTTCTTCGTGTCGTCCATCCTGTCGGCCATCGCGTTCTCGGCCTTGGACCTCGGCCTCTGGCGCTTCATGGCAGGCGTCGGCATCGGCATCGCGTCGGTCATCGCGCCGGCGTACATCGCAGAGATCGCGCCAGCGGCGATGCGTGGCCGGCTCGGCTCATTGCAGCAGCTCGCGATCACCGTCGGTATCTTCGCCGCACTGCTCTCGGACCAGATCCTGGCCGACTCGGCAGGCGGGGCCGCCAACGAGCTCTGGCTCGGGTGGGAGGCCTGGCGCTGGATGTTCCTGGTGGCGGTCGTCCCAGCCGCCGTCTACGGCATTCTCGCGCTGCGCATCCCGGAATCTCCCCGCTATCTCGCCGCCACTGGGCGCGACGACGAGGCCCGCGCGGTCCTGACCAGCGTGCTCGGCCCCGACGAGGACGTCGACGACCGCCTCGTCCAGATCCACCGCAGCATCGAGATCGACGAGACCAACGCGTCCCAGGGCTCGCTCCGCGGCAGCGCGCTGGGCCTCAAGCCGATCGTCTGGGTGGGCATCCTGCTGTCCGTCTTCCAGCAGTTCGTCGGCATCAACGTGATCTTCTACTACTCGACGACGCTGTGGCAGGCCGTCGGGTTCGACGAGAGCAGGGCGTTCCTGGTCTCTACCATCACTGCGCTCACGAACGTCGCGGTCACCTTCATCGCCATCGCGCTGATCGACAAGGTGGGCCGCCGCCCGCTCCTGCTCATCGGCTCCGCCGGCATGACCGTGTCGCTGGGCCTCATGGCCATCGCCTTCACACAGGCCACCGGCACCGGCAGCGAAATCTCGCTCAGCGGGCCCTGGGGCGTGACCGCACTGGTCTGTGCCAACGCGTTCGTGGTCTTCTTCGGCGCCTCGTGGGGGCCGCTCGTGTGGGTGCTGCTCGGCGAGATGTTCCCGAACCGCATCCGGGCAGCCGCCCTCGGCGTCGCCGCGGCGATGCAGTGGATCGCCAACTTCGCCATCACCATGACGTTCCCGCCCATGCTCGCCGCCTTCGGCGCCAGCGTGCCGTACCTCATGTACGCGGCCTTCGCGGCGCTGAGCTTCTTCTTCGTGCTCACCAAGGTGCCCGAGACCAAGGGCATGGAGCTCGAGGACATGGGCGAGAAGAGCCACACCAAGGCCTGACCCCCCGGCGCCTCGCCTCCGGCCCGGCACACGTGCCGGAACCGTGTCATACAGGTCACACCTAGCTCCCCGGATCCTCGATCCGAAAACGCTTGCATCCAGCAACCATCACGATATAGTTGCCTTAAGCAATTACTGCGAGGAACAGTACTGCGAGGCAAATCAATCGCGAGGCATGATGACTTCCCACTCGAGCCGGACCCCGTCCGGCACCGAAGCCCCCGCCGTCGCCCTGGTCTCCGCGCTCCAGAGCCTGTCGCGCGCCCAGCGGGAGGCGGCAGCACATATCGCCCAGGAGCTCGACTGGCCCCGGTCCGGCGTCCCCGTGCTGCACCTGCTCGCCAGGTGTGGCCCGGTCTCGCTCACGGACGTCGCCGCGCACCTGCGTGTCGACCTCTCCGTCGCGAGCCGTCAGGTGAGCACGCTGGCCGACGCCGGATACGTCGTCCGCACCGTCGACGCCGAGGACCGCCGGGTCCGCACGGTGGAGCTGACGGCGGCAGGGCGCGCGCTCGCCGCCGAAGCGTCCTCTGCGTACACGAACCTGATCGACCGGGCGTTCGGCGCCTGGTCACCCGAAGACCTCGCCGCAGCGACGCGCACGCTGAACCGCCTCGTCGACACCATCGGTGCGGACACCGCGCACCGGAGATCGCCCCAGAACCAGCAGGAGTTTGCATGACCAGCCCCAACACCCCCGCGCTCGTGGCGGAACCCGAGCGCGAACCCGAGCACCTCCAGGGCGAGCCGCCCGCCATGACGCATCCCGAGGTCCTCCGGGCGCTGTCCGGGATCCTCCTGGGCATGTTCGTCTCGGTCCTGGCGATGTCGGTCGTGTCGTCGTCGCTGCCGAAGATCATCACCGACCTGGGCGGCAACCAGTCCGCCTTCACCTGGGTCGTGACCGCCACCCTGCTGACCTCGACGATCTCCACCCCGATCTGGGGCAAGCTCGCCGACCTCACCAACCGCAAGACGCTGATCCAGATCGCGCTGATCATCTCCGTGCTGTCCGCCGCTGCCGCCGGGTTCGCGCAGGACGCCGGCCAGCTCATCACGTTCCGCGCCTTCCAGGGCATCGGCGCGGGCGGCCTGCAGTCCCTGTCCGCGATCCTGATCGCCGACATCATCAGCCCGCGGCAGCGTGGCCGGTACATGGGTCTCATGGGCTCGATCATGGGTATCGGCATGGTCGGCGGCCCGGTACTCGGTGGTTTCCTCACCGACGCCATCAACTGGCGCTGGAACTTCTTCGTAGGCCTGCCGTTCGCCGTCGCCTCGATCATCGTGCTGCAGATGACGCTCCGGCTGCCGAAGCGGCCGCGCGGCACCGAGAAGCTGGACATCGCCGGTGCCACGCTGATCTCCGTGGGCATCGCCGCCCTGCTGCTGTGGATCACGTTCGCCGGCACAGAGTTCGACTGGATCTCCTGGCAGACGGCGGCACTGGCCGGCGGCGCGCTGCTGGTCCTCGCGATCGCGGTGCTCGTCGAGCTGCGGGTCAAGACCCCGCTCATCCCGATGTACCTGTTCAAGAACCGGACCCTGGTGCTCGCCGTCATCGGCTCGGTCGCGGTGGGCGTCGCGATGTTCGGCTCGTCGGTGTTCCTCAGCCAGTACATGCAGCTCTCGCGCGGCAAGACGCCCACAGAGTCCGGCCTCTACACCATCCCGATGGTCGTCGGCCTGTTCCTGTCGTCCACGGTCGGCGGGCAGCTCATCTCCAGGACCGGCAGGTACAAGCCCTACATGGTGGGCGGCGCCATATCCCTGACGGCGGGCCTGCTGCTCCTGTCGACGCTCGACTACCGCACCTCGTTCGTGCTGGTGTCGATCTACCTGTTCATCCTGGGTGCCGGCGTGGGCCTGCTGATGCAGAACATGGTGCTGGCCACGCAGAACACCCTGCACATCAAGGACTCGGGCAGCGGTACGTCCACGGTGACGTTCTTCCGGTCGCTCGGCGGCGCGATCGGCGTCTCAGCGCTCGGCGCCATCCTCGGGCACAGCGTGCAGGGCAGCCTCAAGGAGGGCATCACCGAGATAGCACCGCAGCTGGCGGAGCAGGGCGTCGACACCTCCGCGCTGCAGTCGGGGAGCGGCGCGCTGCCGGACCTGTCGGTGCTCCCGCCGATCCTGGTCGAGGTGATCGAGAAGGCGTACGCGAACGGGATCGCGGAGATCTTCCTCGCCGCCGTCCCGCTCGCCGTCATCGCGCTGATCTGCGTGTCCCTCATCAAGGAGGTCCCGCTGGACCACCGCTCGGGGATCGACCAGCTCAAGGACCTGGAACCCGCCAAGGCGTGACCGGGTGCGCCTGGGCGCGGCACGCGGGGGATTTCGCGGCCCCGGGCTGTGTTCAGGGCGCTTGACCCGTCATCATGGGCGCATGCTCCCGAGTACAGGCAGATCCAGCACGGACACGTCCGAAGGCCCCGTCCCCGGCAGCGGCGCCGGGGACGAGGTGGTCGGCGACAGCGGCGTCGGCCCAGGGCCGTTCGAGGGCCTGGAACGTGAGATCCGGCTGCTCATCCGCCGGGCGCAGTCGTCCGGAGCGTCGATCGCCCGAAGGGTTCACCCCGAGCTCGACGCCAGCGCCTACCCGATCCTGGCGCACATCGCCGAACGGCCCGGTGCACGCGGCTCGGACCTCGCGACCTTCTTCGGCGTCGGGCGCGCCACCGTGTCACGCCAGCTCAGCCGCCTGGCCGAGCTCGGGCTGGTCGAACGCACCGTCGACCCGGAGGACAGCCGCGGCCAGCGCATCACCCTGACACCCGACGGCGCCGCGCGGTTCGACCAGGCGCGCACCAGCCGGGTCGCCATGCTGGAGGGAGCCCTGGCCACCTGGGAGACGGAGGACGTCGCCCAGCTGGCCAGGCTCCTGGGCCGCTACTCGGCGGACATCGTGGCGTGGAAGCAGAGCGGTCGCTGAACCGGTCTGCGGATCCTCAGCTCTCCTCGAACGTGAGGCTCACCGAGTTCATGCAGAACCGGTCGCCGGTCGGCGTCTGCGGCGCGTCGTCGAAGACGTGGCCCAGGTGGGAGCCGCAGGCGGCGCAGCGCACCTCGGTGCGCACCATACCGAGCGAACCGTCCTCGATCAGCTCGACGGTGTCACCCGCGAGCGGGCTGTAGAACGACGGCCAGCCACAGTGCGAGTCGAACTTGGTGTCCGACCGGAACAGCTCGGCGGAACACGCCCGACACCGGTAGACGCCGGCGCGCTTCTCGTCGAGCAGCTCGCCGGTCCACGCCCGCTCGGTGCCAGCCTGCCGCAGCACGGCATATTCCTGGGACGAGAGCTGCTCACGCCACTCCTGGTCGGACTTCGAGACCTTGTACGTCATATCGACACCTCCGCGCATACCAACCTTCCACCGGCTCAGGGTGTTCCCGCCACTCACGCGTCAGGCCCACAGACCACCTGAGTGACCTGTGGGCCTGACACGTGAGACGGGTTGGCTCGCTTCTGCGACTAGCTCGCGGCCGAGGCGTTCGTGCCCGCGCCGCGGCCACGGCCGCCACGCCGACGGCGCCGGGGAGCACCGGCGGCGTCGGGCCTCGGGAAGTGGTCAGCGGCACGACCGCCGCCCGACGCCGGACGCCCGGCCGAGCGCTGCCCGGTCGACTGGCCGGTGCCCTGGCTGCGCGGCTGGCTCTGCCGGCCGCCGCCCTGGCTGGTCTGGCCGGTGCCCTGGCCGCCGGAGCGCGAGCGCCCACCCTGCTTCCTTGGCTGGCCCTGGCGGCCCTGCGGCTGGGGGGCCGGCGCCACGTACTCCACGTACGGCGCGACCTCCCCGACCAGGCTGGTCACGGTCGCGTCGCCCGGACGAACGTCCTGGGGACGAGCGGTGATCTTCGCCTTGCGGGTCAGGTCACGGACGTCCCCACGCTCCTCGGGCAGCATGATGGTCACGACGTCGCCGCCGGAACCGGCACGCGCCGTCCGCCCGGAGCGGTGGAGGTACGCCTTGTGCTCGGCGGGCGGGTCGACGTGGACCACGAGCTCGATGTCGTCCACGTGGATGCCGCGCGCGGCGATGTCCGTCGCCACCAGCACCCGGACGTCGCCCGACGAGAACGCCGCGAGGTTGCGCTCACGCGCGCCCTGGCCGAGGTTCCCGTGCAGGTCGACGGCGGGCACGCCCGCGGCGGTGAGCTGCTTGGCGAGCTTCTTGGCCTGGTGCTTGGTCCGCATGAACAGCACGCGGCGGCCGGTGCCCTGCGCGAGCTGGTGCACCACGTTCTTCTTCGCGTCCTTGTCGGCCACGGCGAGGATGTGGTGGGTCATCAGTGGCGGCGGCGCGGCGGCGTCGTCCACGGAGTGGGTGACCGGCTGGTGCAGGTAGCGCTTGACGATCACGTCCACGCCGTTGTCCAGTGTCGCCGAGAACAGCAGGCGCTGGGTCTGCGAGGACGTGCGGTCGAGGATGCGCTTCACGCCGGGCAGGAACCCGAGGTCGGCCATGTGGTCGGCCTCGTCGAGCACGGTGATCTCGACGTCGTCGAGCGCGAGGTGGCGCTGGCCGAGCAGGTCCTCGAGCCGGCCGGGGCAGGCGATGACGATGTCGACGCCCGCGTTCAGCGCGGTGACCTGGCGCGACTGCGCCACGCCGCCGAAGATCGTGGTGGTCTTCAGGCCCAGGGCCTGCGCGAGCGGGGAGATCGACTCGTCGATCTGGTTCGCGAGCTCACGCGTGGGGGCAAGGATCAGTGCGCGGGGACGGCCCGCAGCACGACGCGGCTGCCCTGCCGCGGTGGCACGGGCACCGGACGTCGCCAGGCGCGTCACGACCGGCAGCGCGAACGCGAGGGTCTTGCCGGAGCCGGTGCGGCCGCGGCCGAGCACGTCACGGCCGGCGAGGGAGTCCGGCAGGGATGCCGTCTGGATAGGGAACGGCGAGGTGATGCCGCGGTCTGTCAAAACGCGCAGAACGGGCGCGGGCAGACCGAGGTCGGCAAAGGTAGTCAAGGGGATGGGCCTCTCGGGCTCGGTGGCGGCGCACATCGCGCCGGTGGTCCGCCGTGCTCACACCGGCGGCTGGGGTGCTAACCCGGGCCGGGGCCACGACGTCGGGCAGCTGAAACCGCCCACGACCGCCCAGTCTCTCACGTCCGCGGGGCAGTGGCTGCGGCGCACGTCACGTTCGGTGTGGTTCTATGTGGCGCATGATTCCCGCAGCGACCAGCTCCGCCGGACCGTTCGCCGCCATCGGCGACGTGCTCGGCACCATCTGGACCAACGCGGTCACCCCGGTCGAGGCGCCTCCGCAGCTCATGGTGCTCGGCATGTGCGCGGTCGCCCTGGTCGTCGTGCTGTTCCGGCCCCTGTGGCACGTGACGCGGCACGTCATCACCATCGCCCACGAGGCGTCGCACGGCCTCGGCGCGCTGCTCACGGGCCGCAAGCTCGAGGGCATCCGGCTGCACTCCGACACCTCCGGCCTGACGGTCTCGCGGGGGAAGCCTCGCGGCCCCGGCATGGTCATCACGGCGTTCGCCGGCTACGTGGGGCCGGGCCTCATCGGCCTCGGCGCCGCGTGGCTCCTCCAGCTCGGCTACGCCGTCGGGCTGCTGTGGCTGCTCGTCGTCCTGCTCGCGCTGTTGCTCCTGCAGATCCGGAACTGGTTCGGGCTCTGGTCGATCCTCGTCAGCGGTACCGCGCTCGTGTTCGTCACGTGGTTCCTCGAACCCACTGTGCAGAGCGCCGTCGCCTACGCCGTCACGTGGTTCCTCCTGCTCGGCGCCGTGCGGCCCGTGTTCGAGCTGCAGGTGCAGCGCTCCCGTGGCCGGGCCCGGACGTCCGACGCCGACATGCTCGCCCGGCTGACCGGGGTCGCCGGCCTGTTCTGGGTGGCGATGTTCCTGCTTGTCACGCTGGGTGCGCTGGTGCTCGGCGGGTCGTGGATCCTGGGGGTCGCGCTCTAGGCCGCCTACCCAGCGATCGGGCCCGGACTCACGCGATCTCCGGACCCGATCGCTGGGTGGAGGCGCACCGACGACGGAGAGCCCCCGGGAGGCTGCCTGGTCGGCAGCGTCCCGGGGGCTCTTCGACGATGTCGGCGCCCGGTCAAGGACGCCAGGAGTCACGCCTTGGGCGTGAGCACGAAACCTGGGCCCTCAGCACCGGGGTCGGTGTCCAGGGTCAGCGTCTCCAGAGCAGGGGCCGCCTGCGCCTCGACGAACACGTTGGTGGCACCCGAGGCGTCGACGACCTGGTCGTCGGGCTGCGGGGCCGGAACCAGCGCGAGCTCGAAGTTACCCGGCTGGCCGGACGCCTGCGCGATGCGCAGGCCACCCTCGACCGGCACGCCTGCCTGCTGGGCGAGGTCCTGGACGGCCGTACGGGCATTGTCGGTCACGGTGAGCACGTTGAGCTCCTCACATTGGTTCTCCGCGGTCCCGTCCACCGAACCAAGCCCACCGGCTCACCGCAAGCGTGAGACGCGATTGGCCCGATATCTCCCGATGGGTGAGACAGCACGTGACAGCCGGCCGCTGAGGCCCTACGGTGCCCCGCTGGACGGGATCTACGGCGGCGACGGACCGGACCGGTAGGCTTTCCTCTCGCGCCGCCCGGATGCCGGGTGCGCGGGCCTCTAGCTCAACTGGCAGAGCAGCGGACTTTTAATCCGCGGGTTCCGGGTTCGATCCCCGGGGGGCCCACCTTGGTAGTGCCGTGCCGCAGTCAGCCACGCCATCTTCTGCGTGGCACGCCATAGTCCGCGGAATCAGCCCGGATAGGTGGACCATGGCGTCCCTCACGGACGATGGCTTCCCTCGCGGAGGATGGCGTGCCTGGTATGTGGCTGCTTGCGGAGATCCGGCCTGCAGGCAGTTTGCCGCACATCCTTCCGCACGCCCGTCCCGACAGCACGTCGGAACGAGCACCATCGCAAGGACCGCGACCGGTACCGTGGACGCCCACCCGAAGCTGAGGGGCTCACATGGCACAGCTCGATCGCCGCACCTTTCTGGCAGGCGCTGCCGTCGTCGCGTTCGACCCGGTGACATCACACTGGCTCACCAGCTTCCCCGAGAACACCGCGGCGATCCAGATCCCGCACCTCGACGGCGAGCTCGTCACGGACGAGGAGTCCCTCACCGAGGCGGCCACCGACTACGGGCATCTGGCCCACCGGCGCCCCCGGGCGGTGCTGCGGCCCGGGTCGGTCCGCGACGTCGCCACCGTGGTGCGCTTCGCGAACGAGCACGGCCTCACGATCGCCGCGCGCGGCCAGGGCCACTCGACGTTCGGCCAGGCGCAGACCGACGGCGGCGTCGTGATCGACTTCCGCACGCTCGCCACGATCCACGAGGTCGCACCCGACCGCGCGGTGGTCGACGCAGGGGTGCAGTGGCTCGACCTGGTCCGCGCGACCCTGGCCGAGGGTGTCGCGCCACCCGTCAGCACGGACTACCTCGGCCTGTCGGTGGGCGGCACGCTGAGCGTCGGCGGCATCGGCGGCGCCTCCCAGCACTTCGGCCTCCTCGTGGACAACGCGCTCGAGCTGGAGGTCGTCACGGGCGAGGGCCGCCTCGTGACCTGCTCCGCCGACCAGGAGCGCGACCTGTTCGAGGCGGTGCTCGGCGGCCTGGGCCAGTTCGCGGTCATCGTGCGGGCCACGGTCCGGCTCGTCACCGCACCCACCATGGCCCGCGTCTACACGCTGACGTACCCGCGGGTCACCGACCTGACGGCCGCCCAGCGCACCGTCCTGGCCGACGGCCGTTTCGACTACCTGGAGGGCCAGCTGGTCCCCACGGACGACGACGGCTTCGTCTTCGTCCTGGAGGGCGGGGCCTGGTTCACCAGCGCGCCACCCGACGACGACGTCCTGCTGGCCGGCCTCGCCCCGTCGGGGGTGGACGTCGTGGACGTCACCTACTTCGAGTGGCTGAACCGCATCTACGAGACCGTGGAGCAGATCGAGGCGCTCCGGCTGCCCAGTCCGTGGCTGAACGTCTTCATCCCGGACGCGACGACGGACGAGGTCGTGACGGAGCTCCTCACGACGCTCACCCCGGCCGACGCCGGCGGCGTCGCGCTGCTCTACCCGACGAACCGGTCGCTGATCACCCGACCTCAGGTCGTGGTGCCGGAGGGCCCGGTGTTCTTCCTGCTCGCGCTGCTCCGCGCGGTGAGCCCGCCCGACGACGCCGAGGCGGAGCGCCTCATCGCCGAGAACGACGCGCAGTACGCCCGGGTCCGTGCCGTCGGTGGTACGGGCTACCCGGTCAACGCACTGCACCTGAGCCCGGCCGACTGGCGTGAGCACTACGCCGACCGCTGGCCCGCCGTGCGCAGCGCCAAGGCCCGGTACGACCCACGCCGCGTGCTCGCACCGGGCCAGGGCATCTTCGAGCCCGTCAGCAGAGCTTCTGGTACTCCTTGAGGCCCTCGACCGTCGAGGCGACGTCGAGCTCGATCTCCGCGCCCGTGCCGAGGTCGAGCTCTTCCTGAAGCTGCAGGAACGGTACCCGGATCTGCTCGACCGGGCCCTGGAACTCCTCGGGCACACGCGACTCGAGCCGCCCGAGCTCCATCGCCATCGCGTGCATCTGGTCGGCGGACGTGCCGTCGAGCCCCTCGCTCGCACCGACGAGCGCCGTGCCGATGCGCTCCTCGAGCGTCTTGTCGCCCTTGACGTACATGGCGGCGCACGCCTCGTTCGCGTCGAGAGGCGCGCCGGGGTCGGGCCGCGGGGAGGCCGTGGCGCTCGCGCTGCCCGACGGCGGCGCACTCGCTCCGGCGTCCGCCTCGCCGCCCCCTGAGCAACCGGCGAGCACGACGAGCGTGACGACGCCGGCGACGAGAGCCGTGCGGGCCCGGAGGCGGGCCGGGGCGGATATGACAGGTCGGACCATGCCGCACATGAAACCACCTGGCCCTGAGAATCCGCGCATCCGGAGGGTTTCCCCCGAGTGGCCGACACGGCGTTCCTGGGGCCGGGCGGTGAACTGTCCCGGAACAGTCCCAGAATTCGTACGCCTGCCCTGGGGAGTGGCGCGTCATCGGCCTAACGTGGTGACAGAACCGCAGACCCGGAGGTCAGCATGACCGTCGCTCGTCCCGCAGTCATCGCCCACCGCGGGTACTCCGCGGTAGCCCCGCAGAACACGCTTGCCGCGGTCGAGGCCGCGTGCCGAGCAGGCGCGGACGCCGTCGAGATCGATCTGCAGCCCACCGCCGACGGCGTGGGCGCCGTGATCCATGACGAGACCGTCGACGCCACCACGGACGGCACCGGCAAGGTCTCCGCACTGACGTCGGACGAGGTGCTCGGGCTGGACGCCGGCTCACGCTTCGCTCCCGCGTTCTCGGGACAGCACGTGCCCACGCTCGCCGACGTGCTGGGCGTGCTCGCCCGGCACCCGGAGACGGACCTGCTCCTCGAGCTCAAGGGCTCGTGGAACGTCGAGCAGGTCGAGCGGGTGGCCACCACGATCGCCACGGGGGGTTTCGACAACCGGGTGCTGGTGCAGAGCTTCTGGCCCGGCACGGTCGCCACGGTCCGCGACGTCGCTCCGCACCTGCCCGGCGGGCTGCTGGTCTCGTTCGACCCGCCCGGCCTGCTGCGCCTGTGCGAGCGTCTTCGCGTCGTCGCGTGCAACCCGTCGGTCTCGACGGTCGCCGGCAGCCCGCGGCTGGTGTCCCGCCTGCACGCCGCGGGCCTGCGGGTCATGTCCTGGACGGCGAACGACGCGGCGGCGTGGACCACCCTCGTATCGACCGACGACGGCGCGGGCGTCGACGCCGTCATCACCGACCGTCCGGAGCGGCTCGCCGGCTGGCTCACCGGCCGGACCGACCACCCGGTGGCCCCGCCGGTGCCAGGTCGCGGCGGGATCCGGCTGCGCCGACGCCGCGGGCCCGCGCAGCGGGTCGTCGCGGGCACTGCCTGACCGCTACGTCCGGTGCAGCCAGCCGTGCAGGCGGCGGGTCACCCACGGAAGCACCCAGTACGCCATGATCGGCGTCAGGATCAGTGTCGAGATCAGCACCTTGAGCACGAGCGCCACGTCGCCCCACCCTGGCACCAGGTAGGTGAACAGCGCGGTGAAGAGCAGGTTCACCGGGAAGAACCCGAGCCAGATGCTCGCCGCCTGCTTCCACCGTGGCGGTACGACGGCGGCCGCGACGTCGGCGGGCTCGTCGGTACGGGACGGATCGTCGAACCAGCCCTCGATGCCCGTCCGCTGCTGGTACCGCAGCTCCTCGACGAGCCCGGTGCCCCGCGCCAGCCACTCGCGACGCTCGGCGGACTGCTCCCAGGCGGCTAGCCGGTCGGCGTCGGCGAAGCGGTAGAGCATGTGCCAGTCGCGGGAGCCCTCGGCGGCACGGATCCAGCCCGAGCCGAGGAACCCGGGCCACCGGTTGGCGAGGTTGACGCCCGACTGCACCCAGCTGGTGACCTCGGGGATGTGCTCGGGACGGACGATGCGATGGATGGACACGGTGACGGACTGTCCGGCGGGGGTGGGCACGGATCCGTTCGCGGCCTGGTCGTGGTGGGCCATGCTCGAAGTCTCACGCATGGCCTCGCGACCCTCAATGTGAGCGCGCACACCCCAGGTTGTCGGCCCTTCACGGCTACGCCACGGTTTGCGCTCAGTAATTGTGAGGCACGCCTCCGTGGAGGGGGTTTCGCAACACTTGGACAGACGTTCAGCATTGAATATTGCCGCAGAGAACCATCCCCCTGGGCCTTCGCGCCGGTTCTCTGCGGCGATCGCCATGACCGCCGCGACCTGTCGCGCACCGTGGCCCGACAGCAGCCGGCGCATCCCGTCACCGTCCGTCCGAGGGAACAAGCCCTCACGGTGGCGCCCGTGCCCAGCCGCAGAACGGAAGCTCAGCGTGCCCCAGACGCCGAACCCCGTCGCGCCCCGTACGGCGCGCTTTGTCCCAGCCCCCGAGTGTCAGGAGCTTCCTTGACGCGCGGCGACCACGCCCTCGCCCTTCGTCGTACGCGACGCCCGGGCACACGCGGGGCACATGCGGCCGTTGCAGGACACGTCCCCCACGCCATGGTCCGCCGGTCGTCCTTCGCGGTGGCCGCTGCGCTGACCTCGGTAGCGCTGACCACCACAGCGGCGGTCAGCGTCACCGGGAACGACGGCGCCCCGGGCGCCGCGGCCGCCGCTGAGCGGACCGCACAGCCCGGTGGCGTGGTCGTCGGTAGTGCTGTCGTCACCGACCCGGAAGTGCGGTCCGCCTCCGAGAAGGCGGACGCGGTACTGACGGACGCCGACTACGTGGCTCGCGAGGGCGACCTCGGCGCCAAGGAGCGCAAGCGGGTCCGGGCGGCAGCCCGGGACCTGCGGACGATGCTGGAGCTGGCTCGCGATGCCGCCGGCACCACCGTCGCCGAGGCCCGGCCGGCCACAGCCGCCTCCCGGAACGCCGAGCGCACCCCGCTCGACGAGCGGGTGGCGGACGGCGCGGGGAAGGCAGCCCCGGCGGGCGCCGCCGAGCCCACGCCTGAGGCTGCCGCCACCGAGCCGACCAACCTGGCCGGAACCGCCACGGGTAGCACCGCGATCAGCGAGCAGGACGCCACCGGCCTCCCTGTCCTCGACACCCCGCTCGCCCTGTCGGTCGGTTCCACCGCCGCGGCGAAGGAAGCGGACGAGAAGTCCGCGAAGGAAGCAGGCAAGAAGTCGGGCAAGAAGTCGGGCAAGAAGTCGGGCAAGAAGGCGTCGGCCGCCACGGCAACGCCGTCGGCCGCCGACATCGAGAAGGTGACGACGTCGCTCCAGCGGCTCATCACCAAAACCGACGGTGACGCGGTCGTGTCCGTCAAGGCGGGCCCGACGCCGGCGGAGATCGCCGCCGCCAAGGAGGCCGCGAAAGAGCGGGCCGAGGCCCGCGCGGCACGAGCCGCAGAGCGCAAGGCCGACAGGGCGCAGGAAGCCGCCGCTGCCCGCGCCGCTGAGGCGAAGGAGATGGCCAAGGCCGCGGAGCGCTACGGCAACGGTCAGATCCCGTCGAACGTGCTCTGCGACCTGAGCTGGGCCAAGGGCGAGCAGCTGCGGTGTGACGCCGCGGCGTCGCTCGAGGACCTGAACGACGCCTACCGTGCGGAGTTCGGCCGGAACCTGGACCTGACGGACGGCTACCGCTCCTACGCCGCGCAGCTCGCGGTCGCCGCGTCCAAGGGCGGCCTGGCCGCCGTGCCCGGCACCTCGAACCACGGGCTCGGACAGGCGGTCGACCTGTCGGGCGGCATCCAGTCGTTCGGCACGGCCGAGCACGCCTGGATGGTCGCGAACGCCGGCAAGTACGGCTGGAAGCTGCCAGCCTGGGCACAGGCCGGCGGCAGCAAGCCGGAGGCCTGGCACTGGGAGTACGGGACCTCGTACTGACCCTCCTGCCCGAGCCGGCCCCGTGAAGCGCTGCTTCGCGGGGCCGGCTTCGTCACGCCCAGCCGAGCTCGTGCAGCCGGTCGTCGTCGATCCCGAAGTGGTGGGCGATCTCGTGCACCACGGTCACGGCCACCTCCTCGACGACGTCCTCGCGGGACTCGCAGAACGCGAGCGTCGGGTTCCGGAAGATGGTGATGCGGTCCGGCAGGGCACCGGCGGCCCACATGTGATCACGCTCCGTGAGCGGGACGCCCTCATAGAGGCCCAGCAGGTCTGGATCGTCCGCCGGCGCGTCGTCCTCGACGAGCACCACCACGTTGTCCATCTGCGCCGCGAGGTCGGCCGGAACGAGGTCCAGCCCCTCGCTGACAGCTGTCTCGAAGTCCTCGCGCGTCATCTCCACCACACGCACATCATCCCTGACGCCGGCCAGGTGGGGGTGTCGCGCGGACCACTCCTCGGACTGGCCAGCGGAGCCCCGAACCGTCTGTAGACTTGCCAGGTCCCAGCCCCCATCGTCTAGCGGCCTAGGACCCCGCCCTTTCACGGCGGTAGCACGGGTTCGAATCCCGTTGGGGGTACGCAGTGGCTCGTCAGAGCCACGTTCTGACGGCTGTGAGGCAGGTCATCCTCCCGGAGACCGAATCTGATTTCAGATTCGGGCCCACGGTGGGTTAAGATCCTCACGGTTCGAAAGAGCCCCCCGGTCGCGGGTAGCGTCCAAGGCCCTGTAGCGCAGCTGGTTAGCGCGCCGCCCTGTCACGGCGGAGGTCGCGGGTTCAAGTCCCGTCAGGGTCGCGCGAGAGGCGCCCGGATGGTCGGTCTCGACTATCCGGGCGTTCGCGCTAGGGCTCTGTAGCTCAGTTGGTAGAGCGTTCGACTGAAAATCGAAAGGTCACCGGATCGACGCCGGTCGGAGCCACAGCAAAAAGGATCGCAGGATCCTGCGATCTCGATGGGCCGCACTTCATCGGAAGTGCGGCCCATCGGCGTTTCCGGCCACCGGCACGGATCACCCGGTAACCGCACTTCTCTGCCTGCGGGAACATCGCTCTCAGCGACCGCCGAGGCAATTCCTTCCAGTATTTGCGTATTCACGATCGGTCTCCTTCATCTCATATTCCTCGGGGCCACGCCGCCCCAGGAATTGCCCCATGCGCTCATGGCCTGTTGAGTTGTCCTCAGCGGCACAGGCCGAACCGGCGGCACGGGAGGGCAAATGATCGAGGACGTGAAGATCGACGGCCAGAGAGAGGTGCCACGTGGCACCCCGGCAGTCACCCCGGAGCCCGGGAAGCCCGCTTCGCTGGGCAAGCTCGTCGAACAGATCTCCGAGCAGGCCTCCCGGCTCGTGCGTGCGGAGATCGCGCTCGCCAAGGCCGAGCTCGCCGACAGGGCCAAGAAGTCCGGCATCGGGATCGGACTGCTCGTCGTCGCGCTGCTGATCCTCGCCTACGCCGCCGGGGTGCTGCTCCTGGCAGCCGTGTACGGCCTGGGGACGGTGTGGCCGCTCTGGCTCTCCGCGCTCGCCATCGGCGGCTTCATGCTGCTCGTCACGATCATCCTCGCGCTGGTGGGTGTGCAGCTGCTGAAGAAGGGCACGACCCAGCCGGAGAGCGTCCAGCGCGTGAAGGACGATATCGCGTCGATCAAGGAGGGGCTGCACCGATGAGCACTCAGATCCCGCCGCCCAGCAGCCATGCGCTCGAGGCCGAGGTACTCCGCACCCGTGCGGACCTCGCTGCGGCCATCGATGAGCTGACGACCCGCCTGAGCCCTGGCTACCAGGCCTCCCGCATCGCGCACGAGGCGAAGCAGGCGGCGAGCGACGCCGGCGCCATGGCGACCGGGAAGTTCGGCGACAAGAACGGCCCGGCGCAAGATCCGCGCCGGGCCCGCAACGCCAAAGTCCTGATAGGTGCCACGCTCGGTCTAGTGGTCCTCGGTACGGCTGTTGCCGTGACCGCTGTACTCAGGCGCGCGCGGGGCTGAGCTGGGGGGCAGCACCCGGCGCGCCTTCGTCCTGCTTGCCGACCAATCTGTCAACGACGTCCGACTAGTTGTCAGAGTCGCCCGAGCTGTCCGCTGCCGCACCGAGCAGCGCCCGAACCTCGGACTCCTTGTAGCGGCGGTGACCGCCAAGTGTCCGGATCGACGAGAGCTTTCCCGCTTTTGCCCAACGCGTTACTGTCTTTGGGTCAACACGGAACAAGCTCGCTACCTCGGCAGGCGTGAGCAGGACCTCGGATTCTCCGTGGATGGACATCCCCGCACCTCCTCCGGAACGGTGCCGGCCTGGCCGTACCAGGCGGTTGACGACACCCGCTCTTGCACCATTGTTAGCAGCAAACGGGATTTAGGCGACTTGGGGACGGGGTTTATTTCCTCACTTTCTCCCCTGTGCGCCACGCGCGCCCGTTTCGGGCGAGTCTCGGACACGTGCGACACGCCGACGGCGCTATCCACCACTTGAGCACCGGTGCTCGGCACGCATCCCCTGACCGCGTCCGGCAGACCTCCACACATCAGCCAGGTGTCGGCAAAGTGCCGGAGAAGGTTGCCCTGGACAGGTGAACCCGAGGCGCGGCCGTCGGTCGGCGCTCCCGGTCGGCGCCGCAGCGAAGGTCCATTGATGGCAAACCCTTCACCACGTTACAGCCAAGTGCCCGGATGTGTCTGCACGTGGTGACGAACTCGGGCAGATCCGAATGTCACATCAGAGGATGGGACGAATCACGCTCACGGACTGGAAGAAACGCCGTACCAGCATGTAACGTTGGAACCTGGACAGACGAAACGCCACGGGGCCGCACGTCTATGCACGGTGCCGCCCCGCTCCTACGTAGAGGGGGTCGGAGCCATGGGCCGCGGCCGTCAGAAGGCAAAGCAGACCAAGGTTGCTCGCGCGCTGAAGTACTACAGCCCGGACACCAATTATCACGCCCTCGAGCAGGAACTCACGGGGGACTCTCGCACCGATGTGGCGACACAGTCGCGGTGGGACTCCCCGGAGGACGAGGAGTACGACAACAGGTACTCCGACTGGGCAGAGCAGGACGGCAACACGCGCTGAGGGTGCCGGCGCGTCTGCGCCGGCCCCGCGCCCGGTCCTCGGCCAGGCCCTGCCACCGCGTCAGCCGCGGTAGTCGTTCACCAGCCGGACCGCACCACCAGACACACCCTTCGTGCCTGCGACGAGGTCATCGCGCGCTGCAGCCGGATCCAGGGTGTCGACGCTTCCCAGCGTCCACGCGGGCACGCCCAGCGCGGACAGTCGGGTCAGTGCCGCGTCTGCGCCACCGGCACCCACTATCGCCACCATGCCCACCCCGAGGTTCAGGGTGTTCTCCAGGTCGCGGTCGGGCACGCCACCGAGGTCCCGCACCATGCGGAACACGGCCGGCACGTCCCATGACGCACGGTCGACCGTGGCCACGAGTCCGGCGGGCAGGACGCGTGCCAGGTTGGCGGCAAGCCCGCCGCCGGTCACGTGGGTGAACGCGTGCACCTGTGCCGCCTCGTCGTCGGCCAGCGCCAGGCAGTCAGCCGCGTAGACCCGCGTGGGCTCGAGCAGCTCCTCGCCCAGGGCCCGTCCCAGCTCGTCCACGTGGCGGTCCAGAGCCCAGCCTGCCTGCTTGATCACCGCGCGCACCAGGGAGTACCCGTTGGAGTGCAGCCCGCTGGACGCCATCGCGATGAGCACGTCGCCGCGCTGCACGCGGTCCGGGCCCAGCACCTTGTCGGCCTCCACGATGCCCGTCGCGGCGCCGGCCACGTCGTACTCGTCCGGCTCCAGCAGGCCCGGGTGCTCGGCGGTCTCGCCACCCACGAGGGCGGTGTCCGCCACCTCGCAGGCCTGCGCGATGCCGCGCACGATGTCAGCGATCCGCTCGGGCACCACCTTGCCGGTGGCGATGTAGTCGGTCATGAACAACGGCTTGGCGCCCATCACGACGATGTCGTCCACGACCATGCCGACCAGGTCGAACCCGATGGTGTCGTGCTTGTCCATCGCCTGTGCGATCGCGACCTTGGTACCGACGCCGTCCGTCGACGTCGCCAGCAGGGGTGCGCGGTAGCCCTGGAAGGCCGATAGGTCGTAGAGGCCGGCAAAGCCGCCCACACCGCCGAGCACGGCCGGACCCTGCGTCCGGCGCACGGCGTCCTTCATGAGCTCGACGGCCTTGTCGCCCGCCTCGGTGTCGACGCCGGCGGCGGCGTACGTCAGGCCTTCGGATGTCACTGGTGCTCCATGGAGTGGTCGGTGCTGGTGAGACGGGAAGTCGTCACGGGTGGTCGAGGGCGGTCGAGCCGCCGGTGCGCACGGCGAGCTGCTTGAGCCCGTCCTCGGGCTGGCCGAGCGGGAGCTCCGCCTGCTCGAGGAGGTGCTTGCCCAGCTGGTCGTCCGGGGGCAGCTCGATCGGGTACTTGCCCGTGAAGCACGCGGCGCAGAGCTGCGAGCTGGGCTGCTCGGTCGCGGCGATCATGCCCTCGGTGGAGATGTAGCCGAGGCTGTCCACGCCGAGGGACTGGCCGATCTCCTCCACGCCCAGGCCGTTGGCGATGAGCTCGGCGCGCGACGCGAAGTCGATGCCGTAGAAGCAGGGCCACTTGATCGGCGGCGACGAGATGCGCACGTGCACCTCGGCCGCGCCGGCCTCGCGCAGCATGCGGACCAGAGCGCGCTGGGTGTTGCCGCGCACGATCGAGTCGTCGACGACCACCAGGCGCTTGCCCCTGATCACCTCGCGCAGCGGGTTGAGCTTCAGCCGGATGCCGAGCTGTCGCAGGGTGTCGGACGGCTGGATGAACGTACGGCCCACGTAGGCGTTCTTCGTGAGGCCCTGCCCGAACGGGATGCCGGACTCCGCGGCGTACCCGACGGCGGCCGGCGTGCCGGACTCCGGCGTCGGGATCACCAGGTCGGCCTCGGCGGGCTGCTCGCGGGCCAGGGTCCGTCCCATCTCGACGCGCGCCGAGTGCACGGAGCGGCCGTTGATGGTGTTGTCGGGGCGGGCCAGGTAGACGTACTCGAAGACGCAGGCTGCCCGCTCCGTCGGGGCGAAGCGTGCCGAGCGCATGCCGTCGGCGTCGATGCAGATCAGCTCGCCCGGCTCGACGTCACGCACGTAGGAGGCGCCGACGATGTCCAGAGCGGGGGTCTCGCTGGCCACCACCCAGCCACGGTCGAGCCGACCGAGCACGAGCGGGCGCACACCCTGCGGGTCGCGCGCCGCGTACAGGGTGTTCTCGTCCATGAAGACCAGGGAGAAGGCTCCGCGCAGACGCGGCAGCACCTCCATCGCCGTGGCCTCCAGCGTGTGATCCGCGTCACCCGCGAACAGGGCGGTGATCAGCGCGGTGTCGGTGGTGTTGCCGCGCGCGAGCTCGCCCCGGCGCTGCGCGCCGTAGCGCTCGGCCACGAGGTTGACCAGGTCGGCCGAGTTGGTCAGGTTGCCGTTGTGCCCGAGGGCCACGGTGCCGGACGCCGTCGCGCCGAGCGTCGGCTGGGCGTTCTCCCAGGTCACTCCACCAGTGGTGGAGTATCGACAGTGCCCGACGGCGATGTGGCCGGTCAGAGCGTTCAGGGCCGTCTCGTCGAAGACCTGGGAGACGAGTCCCATGTCCTTGTAGACGAGGATCTGCTCACCGTTGCTGGTGGCGATACCCGCGGACTCCTGCCCGCGATGCTGTAGTGCGTACAGGCCGAAGTACGCAAGCTTGGCGACCTCCTCGCCGGGTGCCCAGACCCCGAAGACGCCACATGCGTCCTGGGGGCCCTTCTCGCCGGGTATGAGGTCGTGGTTGAGGCGGCCATCTCCGCGCAGAGGCATGTTCCGAGTATCCCATGCGACCGGATCGACGGTGTCAGCCCGGCCTGTGACCTCTGTGTCAGCGCCCGCGCAGACTCCGGCGGTCCGCGATCACCGCGAACAGGCCGGCCAGCAGGGTCGTCACCATCGTGACGAACCCGGTCAGCACGGTGACGTACACGCCGGGCTTCATCATGGCCGCGCCGGAGGGCGAGCTCACGAGGTAGAGCGACAGGGCCAGCCCGAGAACGATCCCGACCAGAGCACCCGTCCAGAAGAACGCCTTGTACCGCGGAGCCCGGCGCACGCTCGCCGGATCGATGACGTCGCGCACCTCGACGTCGTCGGAGGAGTCGCTCGATGTCTGGGTTTCACTCACGAAACCAGGGTACGCGCCGCCCGGAGTGCCGAAGTAGAACTGTGGCGAAGTAGAACCGCAGCGCACCCGTCGAGGGTTGCGCTGCGGTTCTACTTCGCTGCGGTTCTACTTCGCCACAGTTCTATCTCGGCGGAGGGGGTGGGTCAGTCGACCAGCTTCCAGGGGCTGTGCCGCCACGCGCCCGGGATCTGCAGGATCGTCGGACGGGACGCCACGTAGACCTCACCCCGGTACGAGACCGTGTCTCCCCACCAGTACAGCTTCCACGGCTGCCACGCGGGCGCCTCCGGCTCCTGGGGAGCCGCCTCCTCGACGGTCAGCGGCAGCCGGGCGGTCGTGCCCGACGGCGACGTCTGCACCAGGAGCTGGTACGCACCAGGTGCCGTGTCGGCCGGCACGGTGACCGAGGCGGTCGTGGCGCCGTCGGTGACCGTGCCGGTGCCGAGAGAGACACCGTCCGCTGCCGCTCCCCCCGTCGGGACGAGGAAGGTCTCCACAGCGGTGTTCCGCGGCGCGCCGAGCGAGGTCAGGTCCAGGCCGGACAGGCTGACCTCGGTCGAGGCGCCGGCCTCGACGGCACCCGGCAGGGTCTCGGCGACCGTGCGGGTACGGGCGAAGCTCGGTGTGATCGGCGAGGCGTTCTCGAGGTAGTCGATCCAGGCCTCGCGGTCCACCAGGCCCGAGTCGCGACCGTCGGTGCCCTCGGTGAAGACCCGGAAGTTGTCACCACCGGAGATCAGGAACGAGAACGTCGCGATCCGGTACTCGGCGGCCGGGTCGACCGGCACACCGTCGATGGTGATCGACGAGACGTTGTCGCCGGGCGTCGCGTTCGGGTCGGCCGTGGCCACGGTGTACGACACGTTGTCCGACAACCCCAGCGCGAGGAACGGACGCGACGGACGGTCGCCGTTCGCGTCCGTCTGCCACTGCTGCTCGAGCAGCGTGTCGAGCTGTTCGCCCGTCAGCGTGATCGTCCACAGGTTGTTGACGAATGGCAGGACAGCGTTGGCCTCGGCGTACGTGACGACACCGTCGGCCTCACCATCCGCCGAACCAGCAAAGTAGAGCTCGTTGCGCAGACCACCCGGGTTCACGACGCCGATGTCGGCGCCGCCCCGCTCGTCGCTCGCGAGCGACGAGCGCAGCGAGTTCGCCACGAGGTTGCCGAGCGCCGACTCCGACGCACGGTCGTCCCGGTCGCCGCCCGTGTAGACGCCGTCCGTGTAGGTGCCGCCCGAGAACGCCGTCGTGACGTCCCCGGTCACCGCACCGATGGGCTGTGCGCCGATCTCCTCGGCCTCGGCCAGCGCGGCGGAGACTATCGAGTCGACCTCTGCGACCGCCGGGTAGGTCTCGATGAGCTCGGCAGCGGGGGTCTCGGTGCGCTGGACGTTCTCCACGGCGTAGTCCGTGACGGCGCCCGACTCCGTGTCGACGGTGAGGGACACGTGGCCGAGGAACTCGCCGTAGCTGCCGGTCTGGATGATCGGCCGGGTCTCCCCCTCCGCGCCAGGGACCGGAGCGTCCCACGCGTACTGCTTGTGCGTGTGGCCGGTGAAGATGGCCGCGACGCGCGGGTCGGTGTCCTGGACCAGCTCGGCGAAGGTGCCGCCGGCGGCGACCTCCTCCTCCAGCGTGGCACCGTCGGGCGTGCCCGCACCGGCGCCGTCGTGCGCGAGGGCCACGACCACGTCAGCCTCGCCGTTCGCCGCGTCGCCGTCGAGCAGCTCGTCAGTGACGCGGTTGACCGCCTCGACCGGGTCCCCGAACTCGAGCCCCTCGATGCCAGAGGGCGTGACCAGCGTGGGCGTCTCCTGCGTGACGACACCGACGAAGCCGACGTCGACGCCGCCCACCGGTACCACCTGGTACTCGGACAGCGCGGCCTCGCCGGTGGCCACGTCGTAGACGTTGGCGCCCAGGTAGTCCCAGTCGGCAGCGTCGCTGACCCGGCCGGTGAGGTCCGCCACGCCCTGGTCGAACTCGTGGTTGCCCACAGCGGAGGTCGTCAGGTCCAGCGCGTTGAGCACGTCGATGGTCGGCTGGTCCTGCTGCAGCGCGGACGCGAACAGGGAGGCACCGATGTTGTCGCCGGCCGAGATGAAGGCCGTGCCCTCAGGGTTCTGCGCCCGCAGCTCCTCCACGGTGCCCGCGAAGTTCACGGTGTTCTCGTCGACGCGGCCGTGGAAGTCGTTGATGGCCACGAGGTCGACGTCGACGGAGCCGGGCTCCGGCGTCGTGCCACCGAGGTCCAGGCCGACCAGGACGGGGTCGTGGTCGGACGACCGGAACGGCGTCTCGTCGTAGAGGATCGTCGCGTTGTAGTTGTGCCGGCTGTACTCGTTCGCCACCGGCTCGTACGCGTTGATGTTCCAGATGTCGGTGCCGGTCACGATCTCCGCCGCGGTCGGCGAGGCCAGCACGTGGTCGAGCGAGCCGACCATGCCGCCGAAGTTGTACGTGTACTCGCCCGTGGCGGGTCCGAGGTCGGTGTAGCCAGCGTCGGTCAGGACCTTGATGGGGTCCTCCTGCTCGTAGGCGTTGAAGTCGCCCACCAGCAGGACGTTCTCCGTGCCCGCCGCCGCGGCCTGGGCCTCGGCGAAGCTCGCGAGCGCGGTCGCCTGCCGCGTGCGGGACTCGTTCGAGGAGCCCTGGCCGTCGCCCTGGTCCGTGTCGCCGGGCCACGGACCTGCCGAGCCCTTCGACTTGAAGTGGTTGGCGATCACGACGACGTCGTCACCGGCAGCCGCGTCCCCGCCCACGGGCTGGAAGGTCTGGGCCAGCGGCTCACGGGCGTTCTGGAACGCCTCGTCGCCGACCAGGATGGTCGAGTCGCCAACCGGCTCGGCGGTGGCGGTCCGGTAGATGAAGGCGTTGCGGATGACGTCCTCAGCGGAGGGCACCTCGGCGGGAGAAGCCGCATAGGCCCACGTCCCGGCACCTTCCGCGGCGTTCAGGGCGTCCACGAGGTCGCTCAGCGCCTGGTCCCGCGAGCCGCCGAACGCGGCGGTGTTCTCGATCTCAAGGAGCGCCACCACGTCGGCGTCGAGCGCCGAGATCGCGGCGACGATCTTGACCTGCTGCCGCTGCAGGTCTTCCTCCTCGGCCGCACCGCGTGCGTCGCAGCCGCCGCGGACCGTCACGGGGTCGCCCGCACGGTCCGTGTAGTAGGTGCAGCCGGTGAGCTCGTCACCGGTGGTGCTGAAGTAGTTCAGGACGTTGAACGTGGCGACCTGGAGGTCGCCACCGACCTCGGCGGGGGCGTCCTCGCGCGTGTTCTCGAACGTGGCCGGCTGGACCGTCTCGGCGACGTCGGGCGTCAGATGGGTCAGCGGCTGGAAGCCCCACGCGTCGTAGCGATAGTCGAGGACCACCGGTGTGGTGAACGTGACCGCCGCGCCCACGCGCAGCGGCTCGCCACCGGTCAGGTAGGGCAGCGGCTTCGACTTGTTCGACGACGAGTTGAAGTTGACCGACGAGCCGTCGTCGAGCAGCACGGCGCGTGCCGCGTTGTCCGCGATCTGCGCGTCGTACTCCGCCGACAGCGGCCGGCCCACGGTGGTGGGCTGCACCAGCGGGCTGTCACCTGCGGCCAGCCCCACCGAGCCGTAGTAGTTGGTGTCGTAGTTGTCGGTCACCGTGAAGTCGCCCTCGGGCGCGAGGAGCATGCCCTCGAGCGCCTCGCGCTCCGCCGCGGTAGCCGGCCAGGCGGTCGCCGTCGGCGTGACCGTCGCGGGCTCGTCCAGGACGGTCCAGCCGCCCGACGACGGGGTGAGCTCGGTCAGCCCGTTGTACTCGGAGACCGCGCCGGTCACCTCAACGTGATCGCCGGCCGACAGGTCCGCCGCGGCCGCCTCCGAGTACACGAAGACGCCGTCCGACGCGCCCGGCGTCGGGTCCTCGCCGCCGCCCGTGCCGGCGGTCTGCAGGTACAGGCCGTTGAACCCGCCCGTCGCGTAGACGGCGGTGACGACACCACGGGTGGTCACCGTCTCGCCCGCGAGCGGCGAGGCGTCGCCGGTACCCTGGATCTCGGCGATCGGGGTGACCTCACCGGGCTCGGTCGGCTCCGACGGCGTGGGGTCCGGCTCGGGCTCCGAACCCTCGCCACCAGTGGGCGTCACCTCTGCGGTGAACACGAAGTCCGCCGAGTTGTCACCCGCGTCGCCGGTGCGTTCTAGCGACCCGACCACGCGGGTGCCCTGGCCTGCCGGGCCCGGGGCGGTCTCGAACGTGTCGGCGGTGCCGTAGCCGAGCAGGTCGACGACGCCCGCGGCGCCCTCCGCCGGCACGGAGCCCTTGGCGGGCGTGACGGCGGTGGCCTGCGAGGCGAGTGCGACCACACCGGCCGTACCGCTCGGGTTGAGGCTGCCGACGACGTCGGGGGCGGGCAGCGGCTCACCGTTGGCGGCGTTCGAGCCGCCCTGCACCAGGTAGTGGCCACCCGCGGCGATGGTGCCGCTCAGCGCGGTGACGCCGGAGAACGACGAGCCCGTCGCGGACTTGTACTGGACCGACCAGCCGTCGACGCTGACCGGCTCGTCGGTCGGGTTGTACAGCTCCACGAACTTGTTCCGGTACGGCTGGCCGGAGCTTCCACCGACGAGGTAGGCCTCGCTGATGACGACGTGCCCGGAGTCCGGGCCGTCCTCGGTGGCCGCCGGCGCGGCGAAAGCCGCCGTCGCGGGCACGACGAGCGCTGCGGAGAGAGCAGCCGCGACCGCGGCCCTCCCACGGTGTCGGGGGTGCGGTCGGGGGGACCGGAGCGTGCTGGGTCTCACGCTGACTCCTTCTGCAATAGCCGGCCTGTAGACCGGGTTGGAGTGCACTGCTGGTGGACGTCTTGTTCGGCGGCATCGCCGCGGCCGGGCGCGCATCAGCTGCGCAGGCGGTCCGGCACGGGCCGCACCAACCAATCACTACATCGTGAACCGGCGGTTACGACCGAACACCCGCCGGGAGAACTGCCATCCCCGCAGCGGGTGAACCTGCCCGCAGCCGAGCCACGAGGTCGACGCCGAGGCTAGCGGGTGTCCCTGACATCTGTTACCCCGCACACGCTGTCGGTGCCCGGTTCACCCTGGTACGGCCGGTGGCTCCGGCTCGCCGCGAGCGCCTGACGCCGCCCGGCGCCCAGCCGTCAGCGGCAGCAGGTGGGAGATGTCGGAACGCTCGCCCGATGCGCGTACCCGCCCGTCCGCGACGGCGTCCGCCCAGGTGAGGGTGCCCGTGACCAGGCCGAGCCAGGTGTCGGGATCAGTCTCGACCACGTTCGGCGGCGTCCCGCGCGTGTGCCGCGGCCCGGCCACCGCCTGGACGGCACCGGACGGCGGCACCCGCACCTCCACGGAGTTACCGGGGGTGCCGTCCGCGAGCTCCTCCAGCGTGTACCGGACGGCGGTGGTCACGTCACGCCGCTCCGCCTCACCCCGTACCCAGGCGGCGACCGCGGCTCGCCCGGCCGCGGGATCCGTCCTGCGCCGCGGGGGCACTACCGCACCGCCAGGACATCGTGAGCTGCGTCGATCATGGGGCCAGTATCACGGACCGCCGGCTCAGAAGCGGTAGACCTCCGTGGCCTGCCCCTCGACCGCGAGCAGGTCCGCCGCCACCACCATCGGTAGCTCGAGCGAGGCCACGGCCGGATACTCCGCCACCTGCATGCCGTCCGGAAGGTGGTCCCTTCGTACGGCCGGCACCGGCTCCGACTGCGGAGCGAGCCGTCGCGGCGAGGCCGCCGGGACAGCGTGCCGCGGCCACGGCTGCGACAGCGGAACCTCGTCCCGCACCTGTGGCCGCACCGGCCGCCGGACCGGCGGGTAGCCGACGCCGTGGTCCAGGTGCTGCGCGGCGGACGGCGACGCGGCGGAGGACCGGGCATCGCCGTCGGGCAGCGGCTGCGGCTCCGGAGCGGGCGTCGGCGTCGGCGTCGGAGTCGGGCTCGGCTGCGGGCTCGGGCTCGGCTGCGGGCTCGGGCTCGGCTGCGGGCTCGGGCTCGGGCTCGGCCGCGGACCAGGCTGCGGGTCGGGCGTCGAGCGCATCCTCCTGTGCGCGGGGACCGGTCCGTCGGCGGCGAGGGCTCCGAAGTGCGCTGGAGGGGCCGCACGGCGCGCCACACCGGCGGCGGAACGCGGTCCGGCAGTGGATCGGCGCGCACTGCCGTCACCGGTCGAGCCGGTCGAGCCGGTCGAGCCGGTCGAGCCGGTCGACGCAGCGGCGTCCGCCGTCCGGTCGGTCGGCCGGCCTCCCGGCAGGGTGAACATGACGCGGCGCTCGGACACGTCGGCCTCGGCGAGCGTGACCCGGACGGCATCGCCCAGCGGGAGCCGCGGGCCGGTCACGCGTGCGCGGACGGCGGGCTCGCGCAGCACCACCTGGCCGCGCTGCTCCGCCTTGGTGTCGTCGTCGACGTCGACCACCACGCCGTCGAACTCCTGGCCCAGGCGGTCGGCGAGGAGCGACGCCTCGACGATGTCGACGCACTCGCGCTCGAACGACGAGGCCCGGCGACCGGTCTCGGCCATGACGGAAGGCAGGGCGGGCAGGGCCTCCAGCACCCATCCGGGCACGGCGGCCCCGGCAGAGATCGCGAGGCAGGCCTCGGTCGCGTACCGGTCCACCAGACGCCGCAGCGGCGCGGTGACGTGCGCGTAGTCGGCGGCGATGGCGGAGTGCCGGGTGTTCTCGGGCGGCGGCACCGGGACACCGTCGGGCCCCGGCATGCCGAACGCGACGTACCCGGCGCCACGGAACAGCGTCGTCGCCTCGTTGAGGAACGCGGCGTGCTCCGGGATCCGCGAGACGAGCGTCGGGACGAGGCGCGCGTACGGGAGGCTGTCGGGCCAGTCGATACCGAGCGCGCGTGCCGTGCGGTGGAGGCGTGCCAGGTCGCGCGGGTCGGCCTCGGGGAGGGTGCGCAGGATCCCGACCCCCGCCTCCCGCATGAGGTGTGCCGCCGCGATGCCGGTGAGCAGGGAGATCTGCGCGTTCCACTCCTCGACCGGCAGGTTGCGACGGAACGACAGCGTGTACGTGCCGTCCTCGCCGCGCTCCACCTCCTGCTCGGGCACCTCCAGCGAGACACCCCCGCGCGCGAGCTCGAGCGACTGGCGCAGCCGCCCGACGTCGGCCAGGAGCTGCAGGGACTCGCTCGCCGTGCCCGCGTCGAGGCCGGACTGCACCTCCGCGTAGGTGAGCCGCTCACGGCTGCGGACCAGCACCCGCTCCAGCGAGGCGCCGGTGATGATGCCGCGCGCGTCCAGGGTGACCGTCCAGAGCACGGCCGGGCGGTCCACCCCTGGCAGGAGGCTCGCAGCCCCCTCGGACAGGATCTTCGGGTGCAGCGGCGTCCGGGCGTCCGGCCCGTAGACGGTCATCCCCCGCCTGCGCACCTCCTCGTCGACGGCGCCACCCGGCACCACGAAGGCGCCCAGGTCCGCTATCGCGTAGTGCACCACGTAGCCCTCGCCGGACTGTTCCACGTGCACCGCCTGGTCCAGGTCCATGGAACCCGGCGGGTCGATGGTGACGAACTCGATGCCGCGGCGGTCGGCCCGGCCGGCGGAGAAGTCCTGCTCGGCGGCCGAACGCGCCTCTTCGAGAACATCCTGCGGGAACATCGCGGGCAGGCCGACCTCGGCGCGGAGCGCCGCGAGGGCACTGCTCACATCGTCGGGGGCGGCGGGCGCGAGGCGCATCTGACGAATCGGCACAACTGCGAACATAGGCCGGTTCCGCGCTCCCCGCGCGGCGTCGCTGTGCTATTCGACGACGACGGTGGCCAGCAACGCCCGGTGGTCGGTGCCCGGAACCTGCATGGTGACGACGTCGGAGACGGGCATGTCCTTCTCCACCACCACGTGGTCCAGCGCGAACAGCGCGGGCACCTGACTGCCTTCCGGCCAGGTCACGGCGGGTCCGGCGCCCCACTCGCGGGTCGCGTCCGAGAACCGCGAACCGAGCAGGTCCCGGAAGCCGGCGTGGTCGTAGGTGGCGTTGAAGTCGCCGGCCAGGATCTGCGGCGCGTCGTCCGCATGGACCTCCTCCGTGAGCTCGACGAGCTCCGTGCGCCACGTCACGACCTCCGTGGGCAGCGGCGGGTGGGGGTGCACCACGGTGAAGCGCACGTCGGTGCCACCCGCGCCGACCAGGGCCGAGGGCATCGCGAAGCTCGTGCCGCGCAGCTGGTCCTCCTCGGTGAGCGGCGTGGACGCCCAGAGGCCGCTTCCCGCGGGGCTGTCGTCAGCGGGCACCGTGAAGCTGTGCGCCAGCAGCTCGTCGAGGCCGGCGTTCGCGAGCGCCTCCTCGAAGGAGGGCGTCAGCTCCTGGACCGCGAGCACCTCGACGTGCTGGGACTCCACGAGGTCGACCATGCTCTCGGCGTCGGCCCGCCCGTACTGGGCGTTGACCGTCATGACCCGCAGCGTGCCGGGGTCCGCGGGGTCGGCCACCGTGGACGTGTCCGGAGGCACGAAGAAGGGAGCCATCCAGTACACGTAGCCGGCCAGCGAGAGCGCGAGCAGCAGCGTCAGGACCCAGCGCCGGGAGAAGAGCGCCACGATCAGGAGCGGGAGGGCCACCAGCGTCGCCCACGGCGTGAACACGACGAGATGCGGCAGGGGAACGACGTTGTCGAACGGGAGGGCCCTGGCCACCGCCACGACCAGCAAGGGGATCGCGATGATCCAGAGCACTACTGAGATGAAGCCATGGACAAATCGCACCCCCGGACCCTATCGGCTGCGCGTCGGCGGTCGTGCCGCCTGACGGCCTGTTCGCGGGTGATCGGTAAAAGGTCAGGTGGTCGGTACCCCGGGGTACCGACCACCTGACCTTTTAGCGATAAAACCGGGCGGGGGCCGGGGGGGAGGCGCAGATGGACGGGGGCGGGGGC